>JBEKLI010000078.1:0-7446 GCA_050010275.1 Desulfomonilia bacterium
AAGCGTCCACCCATCGGCAGAGAAGAAAATTCTGCTGATTGGACTACACATATTTTTGGTCCATAAAAGATTACCCTCATTGCTGTATATATAAAAAGAACCGTTTGAGCAACTTATTCCAACCATTGATGCATCGGGGCTTATTTCTATGTTTTCTATCCAGTCTGGCAGGTCCTGTTCCCAAAAGATTTCTCCGCGTTTATCAAGATAGTAGATACTTTTGTTTAATCCGTATACCCAGAATTTTCCTCCTTTGCTTATGGATATTCCTCTTACTTCATTTCCCACTTTTTTATGCAGTATTCTTCCCGCTACGGTTGCAAAATCTATTGTGCCGTTAAGTGATGCCCATGCATAATATTGACTATCCGGTGAAACTGCGGCGCAGGTTATTTCCGAATCAGCTGTTGAATTATCTATTGGATGAAATGTTTGTTTAATCAAACCGGACTGTGAAAGAATATGCACATAACCATCCTTGCACCCGACAATAAAGGAAGAGCCGTTCCTTGCTATTTTAAGAGTGGTAATCCAGTCAACTGTTTCATAATTCCAGGCAGCCTATAAAACTGATGCGCCTTATCAAGATCGAGCACCCACAGGTTCTTGGTGTCATCTAAGAGTAGATTTTTCATGTGGAGGTCCGCATGATAGACGCCTGAATCGTGAATTTTTCTGATAAGCGTACCGGATATTTTCAACAGCTCTGCGCTGTCTTCACGCACAGTTTCAAGATACATGAGGAGATCAATGGCGTTGGGTATGAGCCTTGAAATCACATCGATGGCGTAAAAAGGCCCTTCTTTAATCAGCCTCACAGCGATGATTTCCGGTGTGAGTATGCCACGAGAAATAAGATAGGCACTCGCCTTGAGTTCCCTTATGGTTCGATTCGGAGTTAAAAATCTCTTTCCTGTGATATGCCTGAAGAGGCCGCCATGCATAAGGGTCCGAACTACCATATCGGGCTCTATGAACCTCAGCGGGGATCTCCCACCTAGCAAGGAGATTTTCCCGAGAGGTTCCTGTTTACAAGCCATATCCCACAACTGAGCCATGTCAGGTTTATAGATGAAGGTAAGATTTCCTTCCCTGCGGATACGGTAATCTAGCACTTCCAAGTCTAGTTTCATGTTCATCCCTCCACTGCCATGTGGATACGTTTCAGCCGCTTAATCTCATCCCTGATCTCGGCTGCCTCCTCAAACCGAAGGTCCTGGGCGGCCTTCATCATCTTCTTTTCCAGCTCCTTTATCGTCTCCTTTACCCTCCTGATCTCGATCGTACCCATTGATGTCTTGATCTGTGCTGAGATGTCAGGATAGTCGCGCTCATATATGGATGCAAGGATATCCCGTATGTTCTTCTGGATGCTCCTGGGTGTAATATTGTTGGCCTTATTATACTGCTCTTGCTTGAGTCTTCTCCTGATGGTCTCGGAGTATGCCTTCTCAATGGATGCAGTCTTCATGTCGGCATACATGATGACCTTGCCGTTAATGTTTCTGGCCGCCCTGCCTGAAGTCTGAATGAGCGAGCGCTCGGATCGCAGGAAGCCTTCCTTGTCGGCATCCAATATGGCAACGAGCGTCACCTCAGGGATGTCAAGCCCTTCCCGTAAGAGGTTAATGCCGACCAGCACGTCAAAGACGCCCTCCCTCAGACCCTTGACAAGCTCGATCCTCTCCAGTGTGTCGATATCTGAGTGCATGTATTTTATTTTGATATCAAGACCCTGAAAATAATCGGTGAGCTCCTCCGACATCCTTTTAGTAAGTGTGGTGACAAGCACTCGCCCCCCGTTATCCACGGTCTTCCTGATCTCGCGGTAGAGATCATCCACCTGGCCTGTTGCTGGTCTGATCTCGACGACCGGGTCGAGCAGGCCCGTAGGCCTCACCACCTGCTCCACGACGTTCCCCTTGGTCTGCTTCAGCTCATAGTCACCCGGGGTGGCTGAGACATAAACAATTGAGTTGACGATCCGGTTGAACTCATCAAACCGCAGTGGCCGGTTGTCCAGGGCGGACGGCAGCCTGAACCCGTATTCCACGAGGGTGGATTTTCTTGAGTGGTCGCCCCGGTACATGCCGATGAGCTGGGGTACACCCACGTGTGACTCATCCAGGAACACGAGGGTGTTTTTGGGAAGGTAATCCATGAGGGTAGGGGGGGGCTCGCCCGGTCTACGTCCGGTGAGGAGCCTGGAATAGTTCTCGATCCCCTTGCAGCTCCCGGTTTCCATGAGCATCTCAAGGTCGTATCGTGTCCTTTCCTCGATACGCTGCGCCTCGATGAGTCGGTTGTGCGCCTGGTAGAATGCGATCCGCTCTTTCAGCTCTTCTTTGATGGCATCGATGGCATTCAGCAGGATAGATCTCGGGGTCACGTAGTGCGAGGCCGGGTAGATGGGGAAATGGCCTATCCGCTTGATCTTCTTGTTGCGGATCGTGTCGATTTGCCAGAGCATGTCAATTTCATCGCCAAAGAGCTCGATACGGATGGCGGTCTCATCTTCGTGAACCGGAAAGACCTCGATGACATCACCCCTGACCCGGAAGGTGCCTCTGTGGAAATCAAGGTCATTGCGCTCGTATTGGATCTCTACGAGTTTTTTCAGGATCTCGTCCCGCGTAAAGGCACGGCCTTCTTCCAGGTAGAGAAGCATACCCTGGTAGGCCTCGGGTGACCCGAGGCCGTAGATGCAGGAAACAGAGGCCACGATGATGCACTCCTGCTGTTCGAATAGAGCGCGTGTAGCCCTGTGTCTGAGCTTGTCGATATCTTCGTTGATGGAGGAGTCCTTCTCGATGTACAGGTCCCGTGATGGCACGTATGCCTCGGGCTGGTAGTAATCGTAGTAACTGATAAAATATTCTACCGCATTGTCTGGGAAGAGTTCCCGGAACTCCCCGTAAAGCTGAGCTGCCAGGATCTTGTTAGGTGCGATTACGAGGGCGGGCCTGCCGGTACGCTCGATCACGCATGCCATGGTAAAGGTCTTGCCCGAACCGGTCACCCCGAGGAGGACCTGGTCCCGCGTACCGCGTTCAAGACCCGCACATAGGGCATCTATTGCCTGAGGTTGGTCGCCCTGCGGGCTGAAGGGCGAGACGAGGTTATATGCCATAACTTTATGGTTTCCTCTGAGAACTGATTATCTCAAAACATCTAGAATTAATACGTGCCGACAACATGTCTTATTGAGATACCCATAAAATATTCATATCTTTTCCCAGACAGTACTTTCCGGGGAGTCTTTCAGCTGAATGCCCTTGTTCTTGAGCATGTCCCTTATTTCATCGGCCTTTTGAAAGTCTCGTGTCTTCCTAGCGAGGTTTCTCTCATTGATGAGTCTCCCTATCTCCTGTTCAGTAAGGCCTGTTACCTGTACACTGCCTCTTTTCATAGATTCCAGGAACAGTGCCGGTTCTTCCGTGAGTATACCAAAAACCTCGGTGATCTCTTTAATCGCATTGGCAAGTGTCGCTGTGTCTTTCTTGGATATCTTGGGGTACTGGTCCAGGGCCCGGTTGATCTCTGTAGTGAGATCGTGCAGGGAGGCAATGGCCTTAGCCGTATTGAAATCATCAGCCATTGCCTTATCCGACTCTTCGATGAAAGTATTGATGTGTCCTTCAAGGCGAGAATCCCGGTTGTCTGCAGTAGTATGAGCAACCCTATCCAGCATCTCATAGAAACGTATCAGGGAATGTCTTACCGTATTCAGGGCATCGTGTGAGAAATCAATAGGGCTTCGATAATGGTGAGACAACATAAGCAGCCTCAATATCTCAGGGTGTACGTCTTTGGTGAGCTCGCGGATGGTCATGAAGTTGCCAAGCGACTTGCTCATCTTCTCCCCATCCACGGTAACGAATCCATTGTGTATCCAGTGCCTGACAAAGGGGACCCCATAGGCACATTCGGATTGGGCTGTCTCATTCTCGTGATGGGGAAAGATAAGGTCTCTGCCACCCCCGTGGATATCAAGGGTGGGGCCTAAAAAATGCGTGCTCATGGCCGAGCACTCGATATGCCACCCCGGCCTGCCCTTAGACCAGGGGCTCTCCCACCAGGGCTCGCCTTTCTTGCTTCGCTTCCATAATGCAAAATCAAGCGGGTCCTTTTTCAGTTCCTCGATGTCGACCCTGGCACCGGCGATCATTTCTTCTGTCTTTCTCCCGCTGAGGCTCCCATAACTCTTAAACTTCGAAACGCTGAAATACACGCTGCCGTCATCTGCCTTATAGGCAAAGCCTTTATCCTCGAGGCGGCGAACCATCTCGATAATGTCCTTAATGTGGTCCGTAGCCTTGGGTTCTCTATCGGCAGGCAGTACTTTTAAAGTCTCCATGTCGGTCTTAAATTCATCGATATAGCGATCCGCAACTTCTCGATAGGAGGTACCGAGTGCATTGGCCTTGGAAATAATCTTGTCATCGATATCCGTGAAGTTTCTTACATAGGTAAGCCTATAACCCTTATTCCTGAGAAACCGTGATATGACATCAAAGACGATTAAAGAGCGTGCATGACCGATGTGACACATGTCATAGACCGTTACCCCGCATACGTACATGCCCACGTTATTGCCATTCAGAGGCTCAAAGATTTTCTTTTTTTTGAAAGGGGTGTTGTACACGTTCAGTTCCATGGTTTCTCCTTAGGTACATCCTAAAGTAACGTTCGTTTCAGGGAATAACAGGTTAACACATGAGAGAATCAGGATAAAGGGTTTTGGAGGTTACTTCTTTTCCAGGAGCACCACGGCCTGAGCAGCGATGGCCCGGCCTTCGCCAATATCCCCGAGGCCCTCGTGGGTACGGAATTTTACTGAAACAGCCGACGGATCAATTCCTGCCGCCCTTGCAATGGTGTTGATCATTTCAGACCGATAGCCGGCCAGTCTCGGTCTTTCGCAGATGCAGTTGATGTCGATGTTGATAAGTGCATAATTGCTTGCCGCTGTTTTGATGATAGCTTGCAGCATGTTCAGAGAGTTCATGCCCTCGGTTTCTTTTGATGTGTCGGGATACAGCTCGCCGATGTCGGTATGCGCTAACGCGCCCAGAATTGCATCACACACCGAGTGGATGATTACATCACCATCGGAATGGCCGAGCAGCCCTTTATCATGTTGGATGGTTACACCTCCGAGGATCAGGGACCTGCCTTCAACCAGTCTATGAATGTCAAAGCCTATTCCAACCCTGTACGGCATCTCAGGATTGCCTCCGCCATAATGATATCGTCCTTGAAGGTTATCTTTACATTGAGCGGATCACCCTCAACGATTCTTATCGTCTTTCCTGCCGCCTCCAAGAGGGCACTGTCGTCGGTGAACCGGAGCGAGCCATCTTGAAGGGCCCTCTCATGTGCCTCCAGAAGTGTTTTTGTGACAAAGGCCTGGGGGGTCTGGACCTGATAGAGGCTTGCCCGTGGTATGGTTTTCACTACCATACCATTATGTGCCTTTTTCAAGGTATCGGTCACCTCAAGGGCGGGGATGCACCCGTCAACACCTTCCAGGCCTCCGATCACTCGGTCGATGAGGATTGAGGAGACAATCGGTCTTACCCCGTCATGGATAAGCACTGCATGGCTTTCATGGGCGTACTGTAATCCATTCATGACCGATTCCTGTCTGGTTATGCCGCCTTTGGTTATGACAAGCTCTTTTCCCATATCAGCGAGCATCTGCCGGGTCCGCGATATATCTTCTTCGGGTACGACAACGACAAGCCTGTCGATTGCCGTGTTTGCATCGAGGCAGGAGACCGACCTCTTCAGGACAGGAATGCCGAGGAGATCGAGGAACTGCTTTTTCAGGCCGAACCGGGCTCCGCTGCCGCCGGCAACGATGAGAGCGCTAAAAGACATTGTTTTTAGGTGCTGCGAAAATCATCCTGCCTGCGGGGGTCTGGAGAATAGATGTTACAACAACCTCGATATTCTGGTTAAGAAGGCTCTCCCCTTGCTCTACCACGACCATGGTCCCGTCATCCAGGTATGCCACACCCTGACCGCGCTCCTTACCCGCTCTGGTGACATTTACCGACAGGCTCTCCCCCGGCAGTACAATGGGTTTGACGGCGTTGGCGAGCTGATTGATGTTCAAAACATCCACACCCTGGATCTGAGCGATCTTGTTCAGGTTGAAGTCGTTTGTAAGGATATCTGCGCCGAGGTCTTTGGCTAAAGCAATGAGCTTGGAGTCGACCTCTTTGATCTTGGGGAAGTCTGTCTCTATAACCTCTATCTTGGCATTCGGGCTCTTCTGGAGTTTGTTGAGGATATCGAGACCACGCCTTCCACGTGCGCGTTTGAGAGGGTCGGAGGAATCGGCAATATGCTGCAGCTCGTTCAGGATGAACTGAGGTGCTAACAATGTCCCCTCGATGAACCCGGCATCGGATATGTCCGAAATCCTGCCGTCAATGATAACACTCGTATCGAGGATCTTCAGCTTGGTGCTTTCGCCTTTTGATTTCTGTTGGAATATGGGGAGAGAGGAAATTTCTTTGCCCCAGGCGAGACCGACACTGTAGCCCAGATAGGCGAACATGGTATTGATGAGGATGAAAAGGTAGATTCCACTCGCATTGATCCCGATGAGTACATATCCTAAGAGGCTCCCTATGATAAGGCCAAGGATCGTCCCGACGAGACCGCCTGCATAAGCCATGGGATGAAGCTTGAAACCCTTTGTTTCGCTGAAAAAAATGGCAATGAGACACATTTCGGAAATGAGCGGTAGGACGATGATCCAGATCCCCCTTCCCATTTGTTCAGATGCATACTGAAAGGATCCATAGAAGACGACCAGGGCAATGAGAATGCGTAACATCCATTTCATATCAATATCCTATCCTGTTTAGGAAGATGATGCCATCTCGATTTTCCCCATTGCGGAAAGGATCATCTTTTCAGCATCTTTTTTTTCAATTTTCTTTGATATCGAGATCTCGTTAACCAGGAGGTTCTTGGCAGTGTCATACATCTTCCTCTCACCGAAAGAGAGTTCCTTGCCTCGTTTGAGGATATTAAGGTCCCTCAATACCTCTGCGATCTCATAGGCCGAACCGCTTTTGATCTTCTCCATGTACTCGCGATACCGGCGGTTCCATGTTTGGTTATCGACATGAACGGATCTCTGTTTAAGGATGTCAATGACCTGATCGATCCCTTTATTTTTAATGAGTTCTCGGATGCCGACATTCTTTACATTTGACACGGGGACCATGACAGTCATCTGGGTATCGATGATCTTCAGTATGATGAAAGACATTTTACTGCCCGAGATCTCTCTATCCTCCACCGATTCCACTTCAGCAACCCCATGTGCTGGATATACAACTATATCTCCGACCTTGAACATGAGCAATATCCCTTTCCTGTATAGGGAACAATAGCAATTCAGCGCAATTTAGTCAAGGCTACCTG
>JBEKLI010000079.1:0-7444 GCA_050010275.1 Desulfomonilia bacterium
GCCCATGGCAACATTATGCAGTTCAGGAAATTCGGTAATGAGCTCGGCCCTTGTGGAGACCATTGCATGCTGGATAATGTTCTCCAACTCCCTGACATTACCCGGCCAGCTATACACGGTAAGCTGCTCCATGGCCTTGGCCGAGATCCCCTTCACGGAGGAATTAAGTTTCTTTGCATTTTTTGTAATGAAATGGCCGGCAAGAAGCAAGATATCTTCCTTACGTTCTCGAAGAGGCGGCACGATGATGGGCAAGACGCTGATGCGATAGTAAAGATCCTCCCTGAAAAGCTCCTTTCTTATCATGTCCTGGATGGGACGGTTCGTCGCGCAGATCACACGGAAGTCCAGGTCGATCTCCCGGTTGCTGCCAATCCGCGTAATCTTGTGATCTTCGATGACACGCAGGATCTTGGCCTGGAGGTCCAATGGGATATCACCAATCTCGTCGAGGAACAGTGTTCCGGTGTGCGCCTTTTCGAACTTGCCTATCCTCTGGCTGATGGCGCCGCTGAAGGCACCCTTTTCATGGCCGAAGAACTCCGACTCAAGGAGATTTTCCGGTATGGCTGCACAGTTGATAACCACAAAGGGCTTTGCCTTCCGATCGCTCCTTGAGTGGATGGACCGGGCGATGAGCTCCTTACCCGTGCCGGTCTCCCCCAGGATGAGGACGGTAAGATCGGTCTCCGAGGCAGTGAGGATCTGTTCATAAAGCCTCTGCATCTTCGGGTGCGATCCCACGAGCTGGTCGAGCCCTTCCGCGTGCTGTTGGATCTGTCCCTTGAGCTCGATGTTCTCTTTTAATATCTCATGCTGCCTGAGTATCTTGGTGAGCGAGATCTCGAGCGTGTCCATGTTGAAAGGCTTCTCCAGGAAGTCGTATGCTCCGTATTTCATGGCCTCGACAGCCCCTGATATACTGCCGAAGGCGGTGATGATCACTACATACGTGGAAGGATAGCGGTTCTGGATCTCCTTGAGCAGACTATACCCATCCATTTTGGGCATCTTGACATCGGTGATTACGATATCGTGGCGGTCCGCCTCAATCTTCTTCAAGGCCTCAATACCGTCAGAGGCGGTATCTATCTGAAGGTTGAGGCTTGATTGCTCCAGGGCGTCTTTGAGCTGCTCGAGAAAGACCTCCTCATCATCGACAAGCAGGATCTTTTTTTTCTCTTCCACGTGTCTCCTCGCTTTTCTGTTAACTATGAACCGAGGCATTTTCCCTACTTGATACACTTAAGGACTCCCCCTGCTCATGGGGAAGTCTGATCACAAATTCAGAACCCTGCTCAAGGTCGCTTAAGGCCTCGACCTCACCATAGTGCATATCAATGACCTTCCTCACCAGGGCAAGCCCAAGTCCGGTTCCTTTGGCCTTCTTGGTGAAAAAAGGCTGGAATATCCGTTCCAAATCTTCTTTCATAATCCCGTTGCCGCTGTCTTTGATGCGGATCTCTGTTGCATCACAGGTAAAGATCTTTTTCCCTCTTTTGAAGGTATACTGGGGAACAACGGCGGTAGAAATCATCAAGTATCCACCATGAGGCATGGCGTCAAGTGCGTTTTCAATGATGTTCTCAAAGACCTGCCGGAGCTGGATCCCGTCCACGACTACCATGTCGGCGTCATTGTCATATGAGTTCTGAACCTTTACCCCCTTTTGTCTGAAGGTATTCTCAAGGTTGAACAACAACCCATCGATGATGTTGCTGATGCGGTGGGGCTTAAGCCTGAGCTCTCCCGAGCGCGTCCATTCAAGGATCTGGGTAACGAATTTCTCGAGGTTGTCCACTCCGTGCTTCACCCCATCGAGCTGCCTGCTCAGCCGCTCATCCAGTGACAGCGAGTTGGACAACAGCTCTACGCCGGTCTTAATCTTCTGAAGGGGATTCCTCACCTCATGTGCGACATGAGCGGACATCTCACCTAAGATAGCCATCTTCCTGGTCTGCTCCAGTTCCTTCTGCATCTGCCTGATCTCGGTAATATCCATAATAGATACGATACTCTGCCTGGTGCCGGGAATCATGCCGATGGTGAGAAAGGAGTCTCTGATATTACCGGCCTTGTCTTTAAACCGGAACTCATACTGGGACGGAACATCCTTATCCCCTTGCCTCCTTGCCTTGTTGTAGCCCTTCATGCGCTCCACATCATCAGGGTGTACCACATCGGTCCAGTGCATCTTGCCCTCGATCTCCTCCTTGCTAAACCCGCTGAGCTTTTCCAGCTGGTTGTTCGCAAAGGTTATCGTGTAGTCTTCATTCAGGATCATCATGGCCGTTCCGGTATGCTCCACAGTGGCACGATATTTGGCTTCACTGGCACGAAGGGCCTTTTGAGCCTCTCTCTTCTGGGTTATGTCGCGTATCACATTCTGGGTGCCCGGCCTTCCTTCATACTCGATGACGGAAGGGGTGATCTCAAAGGCGCGCCATTGGCCGTCTTTGCTGTGTAGCGCAATCTCATACTGTTCCGGGACCTTTTCTCCCCGGATGCGCTTATCATAACGGGCCTCTATCATCTTTGCCAGTTCTGGTCTCACAATATCCTTCAGACCCATCTGAGGGGTCTCGGCTTCGGCATAACCCAGGAGCTCCCTAAAAGCCGGATTCGTGTATTTGAACTGATGGTCCTGATAGACAAAAATTCCATCCTGGGTCTTCTCCACCAGCATCCGATATTTCTGTTCCGACTCTTTAAGTTTATCTTCAACCTTTTTAAAAGGCCTCAAGTCGCGGAAGACGCTGATGGCGGCAACGGGTTTCCCCTCGGAATACAGATAGGACACGGAAATCGAAATGGGGATGAGAGAACTGTCCTTGTGGTAGATCGAGGTCTCTTCACTCACGACCCACCTGGGGTTTTCCTCGGTACCCTGGTCCAGGATGGTCATGATGCGATCACGCTCACCTTCAACCATGAACTGTGCAATGTTGTTTCTGTGGCTGAGCATATCCTCAGCGCTGTAACCCGTGATCTCTTCGGCTGCCTTGTTGAATATGAGGGCCCTGCCCTTCAGATCGGAGGCAACTATGGCATCGGACGAGCTTGCAATAAGACCGGCCAGGAATTTGTTCGTAGATTCAAGGCTCTGCTCCATGCCCTTGCGCCTTGTGATGTCGCGGGCAATGTTCAAGGTGGCGGAGATGCCCCCCACCAGGGTGATGGCCGAGGTGGACAGCGAGATGATGCGCTCTTGGCCCCTCTTGGTCCTGAAGACCACGTCCAAGCGGCGGGGGCGCACCTCCTCGCCCCTGATCAGGGCATCAAATCGCTTTTCCATAAGCTCAGACGAGCTTTCATGCAGCACATCCTTAAAGCCCATATCCTCAAGCTCTTCTGCCGAGTAACCGAGCATGCGTTCAAAAGCGGGGTTTACATAGAAAAAGCGATGGCCCTGATAGACAAAGATACCCTCATACGCCACTTCGACAATGGTCTCGAAGATGGCCTTGCTGATCTTCTTCGCCTTTTGATGTGCAGAGTCATGTGCATGCATATCTTCATGAGAAATACACGATGCTGCCGGGTCTATCAATATAAAAGGTACCCGTATGGTAAGCATTCAGCCATGGGTGAAGGAAGGAGATTAAGTCCTCGTTTTACGTGTTAAGTTTCAGATTGAAATTACAAGGCTATTTTACTAAGAAAACCTCAAACTTAAAACCCAAGAGGTTAAGCCTTGAACTTGCCGAAGTCCTCGGGGTTCATCTTCTCAAGGATCTCTTTGAGCTTGTCGGTATCCTGCTCGAAGCCCACCATGACCTTACCCGTGCTTGTCTTGGAGTCAAGGCGTATGGCATCCTTGATCACATGATTTGCCACAAAGATTGGGGACTTTGTTCTCAGTGCTATAGCTATGGCATCCGAAGGGCGGGCATCAATGGTAAGACGGCTGTCGCCATGGGTTATGGTAACGAGGGCATAGAAGACATTGTCCCTGATATCGACCACCTCGATCTTCTCAATGGCGGCACCTAACGTTTCGATGAATGACTTGAACAGATCGTGTGTCATGGGTCTTGAATACTGCACCCCCTCAAGGGCTGCAGCAATCGCGCTCGCTTCCATGATACCGATCCATATGGGGAGGATATACTTACCTTCAAGATCACGCAGGACCACAATGGGTGCGTTATTGGTGGGGTCAAGTGCAATGCCCGCCACCTTCATTTCCACGAAGCTCGTTACGGGTCTATCCTTCATAAGAATAGATTAAGACCATGGTCTGTATTAGTCAATACTCAATAGGATATAATAAGGCTAAGATTGGCTTTGACCCTTGATGTTGAAGATCTCATTTTTCAGAGAGCCGATCAGATCCTCCATCTCAAAAGAAGTATGATCAAAAGAAATCCCGGCCTGTCTGAGCCAATGCTGGACCAGGAGCACCAGGGGGGCATTGATCCCGGATTGCTCCATCGCATCAACCTTCCCGAGCAGTTCCTCCTTTCTCACGTCCATGACTATCCTACCTGCTGCGATGCCGATAAGACGGTCCATGAGGCCCAGGAAATCCTCCTGGTTGTGGGTAACGATGATAACCGTGGTATCGGCAAGTGAGTATATCATTCGGGTAAGCTCCCGTCTGCCCGAGGCATCGAGGCCTGCCGTTGGTTCATCAAGCATCAATATCTCAGGGCTTATCATGAGGGCCGAGGCCAGGGCCAGTTTGCGCTTCTCTCCCGAGCTCAAGCTGAAAGGCGAGGTGTCCTTGAGCCGCGCCATGTCCAGGCCGAAGCCCTGGGTTACCGAATAGGCCTTCTGTTCGATTTCCTCTTCTCGAGGGCTAAAGAAGTTTCTTAAGGCAAAGGCGAGCTCATCATAGGCCGTCTCCTGAAAGAACTGGTCTTCGGGAAACTGAAAGAGTACTCCCATGCGCCTGCGCACAGAAGGAAGCCCCTTTTTCCCGGCGAGTGTGCGCACGCTGATGCCGTCGTAGAGTATGTCGCCTTTGCCGGGGATAATGAGCGCATCCAGCAGCTGCAGCAAGGTGGTCTTGCCCGAGCCGGCCGGCCCCGCGATGACGACCTTCTCTCCCTGGCCGATCTTCAGATCAATGTCTCTTAATGCCCATTCATCCCCTGGGACCTCGTAGCGATACGATAGGTTAACGCACTCTATGACCACCTGGCCTTGAACGCCTCCCTCGCTTCTTCGGCACATAAACAATTTATGCAGGCCTGTCTTGAAAGCAGACCTTTTCTGGCAATTGATATCCCATAGATCATATCGTCAAGCCCGAAGACGATATGGGCATCAGGTGCAACAACGATACGTCCGCCTTTTGCGATAAAGTCCGGCATAAGGCGCCAATCCAGGTCGAGCCTCAAGGGGTTGGCATTGAGCTCCACAATGACCCCCTGTCTGGCCGCCTCAGTTAAGACTGACTCCATGTCCACCTCATAGGGCCTGCGTCCAAGGAGCAGCCTGCCCGTTGGGTGGCCGAGGATGGTGGTGAAGGGATTCCTTAAGGCCTTGATGATCCGCTCGGTCATGGCAGCCTTATCCATGTCCATGTGGGAGTGTATGCTGGAAATGACGAAATCAAACTGCTTGAGTACGGCTTGAGGGTAATCAAGCGAGCCGTCTTCAAGGATATCGGATTCGATACCCTTGAAGATTGTGAAGTCTTTAAATGCATTCTTTAGTTCATCGATCTCTTCGAACTGCTTCTTCAGTGTCTTTATACTCATGCCGCCGGCATAATAGGCGCTCTTGCTGTGGTCCGAGATCCCGATCCAGGAATAGCCCCGCTCATACGCACCCTGCACCATGTCCTTGAGTGTCGCCCTGCCGTCACTATAGGTGGTGTGGACATGGATGACTCCCATAAGATCGTCAGCCATGATGAGTTCGGGTACGCTACCGCTTCTGGCCAGGTCAATTTCCATCTGCCTGCCCTCTCTAACCTCGGGCGGGAGGTACTGCATGCCGAGCAGGCCATAAAATTCCTCCTCGTCCCTTATAGGGAAGGGTTTTTCGTCCTTGAACACCCCGTCATGGGAGATCCGGATTGAACGGTTGTTCCCAAGCGCGTTCACCTGATCCACATGGGCGGGAGAGCCGGTGGTGATAAACAACGCAGGCACAATAAGCATTGGTGGTACGGTATGGATCCTTACGGTGGGTCTGCCCGGACACGTTACCACAAGGGCAGGCCCATCGTATGTGAGCTTAATGTCAGGGATTAAGCTTGTGCATTGCGCAAATTTGTTGTGTATGCCGGCTCTTTCTTCGCAGAGCAGGTCGATAGAGGAAACTATCTCCATGGACCTGCGGCAGACACCGGTAGTCTGTGCATTCACCCCGCACTCTTTCAGGAGTGAGACTATCATTGTCGCCCAGCCCCATGCTGTATCAATCAGATACCACCCTCGGTAATCAAGGATAGCCTTCACGGAGCCCCTGAGCTTGGCAATGCTTTTATCGGAGAAACCTCTGACAGAGGCGATCTTGCCTGCCTCGATGGCCTCGAGAAGCCCATCGAGGGTGGAGATGCCGAGATCGTTATGGAGGATCTTCAGTCTTTTTATACCGAGCCCTGGTACCTTCAACAGCTCAACATAACCTTGTGGCAGTCTGGACTGCAGGTCCTTTAACGCAGAGAAATCATTATCCTTCACCCATGCATTCAGGGTCGCAGCAATGGCCTGGCCGATACCCTTAATATGGCTGATCTCACCGCTGTCCAAAAGATCTTCCACCGGGGCTGCAAGCTCGGAGATAGACCTGGCGGCACGTTCGTAGGCCTTTGCCTTAAAGGGATTCTCGTCCAGGAACTCCAGGACTTGAGCCATCTCAAGTAACGCATCGACAATCGCGCTGTTATCCAATGAGTTCTCCGAGCAGGGTCATACCTTCCATACCTTTAAGCCGTACCCTTACGATGCTTCCTTCTGATGCAGGGCCCGGCGACTGAACCATGAGATAGTTGGAGGTGACACCGATGAAATGCTCTTTGCAGATCCCTGTGACAAGTACGTCTTCAATGCCACCCCATCGTGAACGGGCAAAGGAGAGCCTTTTTTCCCTCGATAACGTCCTTAAGTAAGCAGCCCTGTGTTTTACTACTGCGGAGTCCGGTCGTCCGGGCAAAATCGCAGCAGACGTCCCTTCTCTCGGTGAGAAGGGGAAGACATGGAGGTACGCAACATTGAGGTCCTCTATGAGACTATAAGATTCCTCAAAGGACTTGTCGTCCTCACCCGGGAATCCTACAATAACATCTAAACCGATTGCAACCTCGGGTGAGATATTTCTGATGCGATCCATAAGCGTCGTGAAGTATCCGGATGTATAGGGTCTGCCCATAGCATGAAGAATGGTGTCGCTTCCATGCTGCATGGGCAGGTGCAGGTGTTTGCAGAGCCTGGGCTCGAGAGCGATCATGGATATAAGGCAATCCTCCACGGTCCAGGGTTCGATGGAA
>JBEKLI010000080.1:0-7425 GCA_050010275.1 Desulfomonilia bacterium
TAGAGGCCGGCGTTGCCCGGCACCGGTTCCACGATGACCCCCGCGATTTGGCGCCGGTTTGCCTCGAAGGCGGCCCTGACCGCTTCCGTGTCGTTGTAGGGCAGGACGATCGTGTGCTGGGTGAAGGCGGCCGGCACCCCGGCGCTGTCCGGATTGCCGAAGGTCAACGCCCCGGAGCCCGCCTTGACCAGGAGGCTGTCCACATGGCCGTGATAGCATCCCTCAAACTTGACGATGAGCTGCCTATTTGTAGCGGCCCTTGCCAGCCTGATGGCGCTCATGGTCGCCTCGGTTCCGGAGCTGACGAATCGGACCTTCTCGATACTGAGAAAGGCAGAGCATACAAGTTCGGCCATCCTGGTTTCCAACTCGGTCGGTGCCCCATAACTCATGCCCAGGCCTGCCTGCTGTCTGACGGCATCCACCACTGCTTTATGACAGTGGCCGAGGATGAGCGGCCCCCAGGAGAGCACAAAATCAATATACCGTTTTCCTTCGGCATCCGTAAGGAAGGCACCGGCACCCCGGGCTATGAACCGGGGAACACCTCCCACCTTCCGGAATGCCCGGACCGGTGAATTCACACCACCCGGAATGACCTTCTGCGCCGCCTCGAACAGGTCCTTATTCGTCACAAGAATCCTCCTGGAAGGAATACCTCATGGAAGTCTTCTTCAGCTCCCTGATGCTCCAGAATATCCGGTAATCCCTTATGCCGGTCAACGACGAGATGTCTCCGACCGTTTTGATGATCTCATCTTTTGAGCGTGCATGGATCATGGAAAAGACCGTATAGGGGGCAAAGCCCTCACGCTCATAGCAGTGGCTCACAGAAGCAGAAGATGCGATCCTCGCCCCCAGTTCTTCCACTTGGTCCGGTGGAACGGCCCAGACCACCATGGCATTGGCCGTAAATCCGGCCTTTCTATGCCTAAGCACGGCCTTAATCTCTCTGATTACCCCTTTTTCTTTCAGCGCTCGGAGCCGTGATATGACCTCCTCCACGGAAATGCCGAGCTTGTCTGCCCACTTATCAAGGGGCCGTTCGCACACATCCAGGTCCCCTTGGGCACAAGCAAGGATTGCCTTGTCGATATCATCGAGTTTCATGGATGTGATCTCAACACAGCTTAGTGGACTAATCAACCATGAAAGTGCTCTGAGTGACCGGCAGTAAAGGCTAAGTTATTGTCAGGCAATGAAGCGGCAGGGCTTATAAGCAAAGGAAAACGGGGCGCACAATCGATGCGCGCCCCGTTTTCCCATTCGGTTTAACTGGTGAGTTTCACAATAATATATTCCGAGGTCAAGGTTGCGGTGGTGTTATTAAACATACCCCAGGCATAGATGTGTTTTATCTTTGAACCTGCGGTAATCTTGCGCTGGAGGTCGGTCTCAAAGCTTGAAAATGTGGAGTAAACCTGGGAGACGCCCCCTTGGTCGATGCGGAACCTGGCTGAGCTGTCGGTCGAGGGTACAATCTCCGGGGTGGTAACAGGCAGTGATTCCAGATCGGTGAGCACCCCCATCCTGTTGATGCGATGGAAGAACCCGGTATTTGTCAGGTCAAGTGTAAGGCCATGATCCGTAAAATTGAGAGCCGCCTTTTTCCCCGTTCCCCAGCCGACATTCATCAGACCCGGCACATCAGAAACATCAATGATAGTCTGGGCCTCAAAGTCGGGTACTGTCGGAGGGTTTGCAGTTCCGAATGCACTCACAAAACCCAGCACCTTCACCGGTGTTCCTGCGGTAAACGGCGAAAGATCGAGTGGGCTTGCACCTATGATATAATCAGCCGGATCGGCATTATGAGCCATATCGATGCCTGTACCGGTAAAATCAAACAATTCGATGTCCTTGTTATTCTTTATATTCCGCCAGTCGATGGACTGGAGCCTCACGGCCAGTTCCTCATTGCTGAGAGGATCTGTCGCTACGGTCCCGATAAGCACGGTCAGGAGCATGCGTGCAAAACCGCTGGTTGCGTCAAGTTGGAGATTACCAGATCCGGGATTTGTGAGAGTCCCGAACACCATGACACGCTGCCCCACAGAGATGTCATCTTTCGTAAAGCTGTCCTTTGAATACTGCCTGCTCACCTTGGTGCCGCTCCCGAGGGTTACCTGCACCTTGTCTTTATAGACTATGCTTCCGCCTGCCCTGATCATGGTCGCGCCCTTGAGAGTTAGCACATCACCTAAGCGGCTGAGCACTGTGCCTCCGGCAACATCGAGTGTCCCTCCGGGAACACTCGATCCCGCCAGGACTTCCGTGGCTACAAAGTGCAGAGGGTTCGTGACGAACTGACCATGGGTGATGACCGCCGTGTAGGCAGGCAGACCACTTAAAACCGTGAGACCCGACGAACCCTGGTAGCTGATGTTGTTGATGTTATAGACAGTGCTGTCATCTATCGTAACCTTCACAACCCCAAAGCTTGTTTCATGTACCGCAAGGTCTTGGACAAAAGGACGAAGGATAATATTGAATGTATTGTCGGCCACATCTACATCCTGTAGCGAACCTCTCAGGCGCTGGATCTTGTCCTGATCGGGCTGCAGGTCAGCCTTGAGAATAGGGGTCACCGTCACGGAGGCCGAGTTGCCGTCCGCTGCCAATGTTACGGTGTTCGTGGCGGCGAGGTCGAAGTCAAGAGAGAGATGGGCAAGCACACCCGGAGCAATCGTGAGAGAAGACACGTCGAGATCCACAATAACCTGGACCGGCTGGGTGATGGGGGTGGTGTTCCCTTCATCGTCAAGGATGTTTATGCTTGTCACCGGCACCGCTGCTCCTGCGGAATTCTCCACAACGATGTTGGCATCGGAGTAATCCAGGGTGAGGACGGCCTTGGTATAGGCTCCCAATGGTACGGTGCATGCCGTCAGGAATTCCGTCATATCGGTCAGCTGGGCGAAGTCCACCGATGTTTTCAACGGCAGGGTCTCAACCACCGCCCCATTGGCCTTGGTCAGCGTGAGGGAGGTCACGTCCACCTGATAGTGCACAAAGTCTCCGGGAGCATCGGTGAGGCCGATCAAGGCCTGGCCGGATGTGGAACTACCCCCGGTTGATGAAGAACTACCCCCGCCTCCGCATCCTTGTAGGATAAAGATTAAGGACAAGAACAGGATAAAACTGATTCCCTTCCGTGGGTAAGAAAATATTCCCTTCATGCTGATACCTCCTTATGGGTATAGCTTTCTCTTCTTTTATGTATTCCAACTCATGATTTTTTCAATGTATTATGATGCAGCGCAAGTTATCTTTTGGTAATCTTTCAATGCCGCATGGGTATTACTGTTCCTCTTTACCCCTGAACCCTTGGCCTTCATGACCAAACCTTTTTTTCCGCATCTCATCCGCCATTGCACTCAGCCGCTGGAAACGGTCCTGACCAAGGATCTTTCTTACGCCAAGGATATATTTGAAGCGCTCTGCAGCAAGCTTCTGCCTCTTCTCCTCCACCCGTTTGTACTGGGCTGCCGCGGATGCATCATTTACGGGCTCTTTATTCAGGATGTCCTCCAGCTTGAGCCGCTCTTTATCAAGATCGCTTTTCATGTCGATGAACTTGTCCCGGTTCTTGATGAACATATCATCAAGGGCCTGCTTTTCTTTATCCGTCAGGTTGAATTCTTTGGCCACCCCGGGCCGTTGCCACCATCTTCCGTTTCCCATGTCCTGAGCATAAACATCCCCGGAGGTGATGATCATTGCAGCAAGTACCACAACAGCCACGATAAAGTACTTATTCATATCCATTCTCCTTATATATCCATTACGTCCGGCATCGTTTCCATCGGGTCCATATAATCAAAGGCATCATCATCCATGGTAGAAGAATCGCTCGAAGGCAGGATCTCGGCATAGGCCGAAGCCAGAGGATTTTCTTCAAGCTGCCTGACCTCGGCAGTAAACCTCTCATCCTGCGCCATCTCCCGGGCGAGATCGGTCCTGGTGCCGTGGGGCATTGTCTGGGTGAAAAACTGGGGCAGAACCAGGGCCAATACCAGCACCAAGGATGCCATGGCGGCAACGGCCCCCGTGGGCCATCTGAGGAGCCATGTTGATGGTTTTACGGGCTCCGAGGCTGGAAGCCTGACCTTCATTCGGGAGACCGGAGTGAACCGTAAAGCCTGTTCCGAGAGGGAATCGAGCCGGCCGGCTAAAAGCCTTCTGGCTTCGCAGCATTCAGGGCAGTGTTCCAGATGATCCCGCTCATGCATGGTAAGGTCTTGCCCGTCTATCAGAGACATGGTTATACGCTGCGGGTCCAGATGCACATTTTTATCGCGCCTCATTTCGCTGCCTCCGTGGACATTCCTTCGTCCGGATATTCTTTTCTAAACTTCTCAATGGCCCGGTAGAGATGCGTTTTTACCGCGCTCTCGCTCCTACCAAGCGTTATTGCAATCTCCTGGATACTTAAGCTATCGAGGAAGCGCAATCTGAATACCTCCTGCTGAAGTCCCGGCAGACATTTAAGAAATTTGTTGAAACGGTCCCAGAATCGCTTTCCGGCCAGTTGGTCGTAACCGTCCGGGCTTTGGTCCGGATGTTCCTGGTCCATATCCTTTTCTCCAAAACTGAACAGGGAGGTAAATTTCTGCCTCCTTCGAAAATCTTTGACCTTATTGACGGCGATGCGATAGAGCCAGGCCCTAAAAAGCTCAGGGCTCCGTAGCGTGTTCAGGCTGCTGTATGCCTTCAGGAACACGTCCTGAACCAGGTCTTCTGCATCCGCTCTTGACTGAAGACGTGCATACACCATGCGAAAAATGCCCCCTTGATGGATCTCGATCAGCTCCTCAAATGAGCGCCTGTCACCGTCAATGGCAGCCCTGACGAGGATCTCGATATCCGTGTTGATCTTGTTATCCTTGTGCCTTTCATCTTCCTGCATTACCCTACATTCTACCAGCACTTAAATATCCGCGTCTGCCTTTTTCTTACCTGTTGCCATGTAAGACGCATGGAGAAAAGGATTTGTCTACATTGATTTGATGGGTTGCACGAACTTTTCACCATCCTCCATGACTGAGTGATCAGTAATCAGTGATCAGAGGCGGTGGAGAAACACATGTTCACTCTTAATATTATACCAATATAACCAATATATATTAATTCAAAGTGGTTTATTCCGTTCACTGTTCACTCGTCACTATTCACTGATCTTATTCGACACGCCCCGGTACATTGAATATCCTTGGTGTGTGTCCAGTAAGGATGAGGAACCGCTCGATATCATTCCGTGAGATCACGAGAGTGCTCGTGTTTACCAGGGGATGACACTGGATGGCCTTACTCTGCCAGAGATCCTTATCCATAATGACCTCAACCCTGCCTTTTGTGTCGTTCACTGCGGCAAGGATTGTCACGGACCCCGGTGTGAGGCCGAGGTATTTCATGAGACGCTCAGACGAAGCAAAGCTCAGACCCTTGACCTCAAGCGCATCCTCAAGACCCTTGATATCCACCGTCTTCTCGTCGCGTACACTCACCAGGAAATGCCGTCTGGCCTTGCGGTCGCGCAGGAACAGATTCTTGGTCTTGGCGGCACTGGTCTTCAAGTCAAGCCTGTCCGCCTGTTCACAGGTATATACAGCCTCATGGTCATAGCGCTCATA
Organism: Desulfomonilia bacterium; assembly: GCA_050010275.1. Classification (GTDB taxonomy): domain Bacteria; phylum Desulfobacterota; class Desulfomonilia; order UBA1062; family UBA1062; genus MWEI01. The sequence goes on from JBEKLI010000080.1 coordinate 5,634, forward strand.
GGGTATATCGTTCGTGTGGAGAAATTCATAGATGTCCATAGCTCTCCTCTCCGGTCATTATCAGGTAAAACCGCACCAGGTGGTTATGGTGTTCATATCCTCTCGCGGACTTACTACCCTGTTCGCCGGGAAATCCAAGTCCGGATAGCCGATGGCTATGGAGATGATGATACGCTTCGTTTCCGGAATTTTTACCACGGATCTTATGTTTTCCGGATACATCACGCCCTGATCTTCAATGCAGGTACCAAGGCCATGATCGAGGGCTGCCAGGCAGATGGTCTGCATGAGGGCACCTATATCCATAAGGGGGCCTGCTTCGGTCAAGGCATTATCGATCAAGATAATCACGGCACTAGGCGCATCGAAGAATCGGAATCCACGTTCCATCCAGGCTGCACGCTTGTCTTTGTCCTCCCTGGGGATGCCCATGAGGCGGAAGATGCGCATGGCCACCTCCACCTGCCGTTTGCGATAGACGCTTTGATTCGGCCAGCCCGTAATGATGTGTTCGGGGTGTATCATGGCCCCGGAGCGGAGACTCCGAACATTCTCATGGGCGATCTTTTTCAGAACATCGCCCCCGATCACGAGGAACTCCCAGGGCTGGGTGTTCATGGTGGAGGGAGCCCTGCACGCAAGCTCCAGGACCTCTTCAAGGATCGCCCTGGGCACTTTGTCCGGCTTGAAGCCCCTTATGCTCTTCCTGCTCCGTATGGCCGTCTCGATGTCCATATCGCCCCCTTCTTATACTGAAATCCTCTTACCCACGGATACCTAGAACCGTTTGATGATGATATCCTCGAGCGAGCGCTTGGGAACATGGTGCACGCCGCCCTCATCCCGCCAATACCTGATATCTCCCTCAGTGCTTACTACCTCGATCCTGACCTCTTCTTTGGGCTTGCCCAGAGCGATCACCAGCAGGATCTCATAGTGCTCAGGGATGCTCAGTGCTTCGGCAAGGCCCTTTGAGTTGAAAGCAGCAATCATGCACCCGCCGAGCCCCTTCTCTGCAGCCCCCAAGAGAATTGATTGTGCCGCAATCCCGTGGTCGCACCAGAAATTCGTGGCGATCTGCTTGTCGCCCAGGATGATGATATAGGCCGAAGGCCTCTCTCCCTCAGAGGGGCCCGGCCAGTCTTTGAGGTATGCAGCCCAGCCGAGATGAGGGAATATGGAGGAATTGGTCTGCACATCAGCTGAGATGAAGTATTTCAGCGGCTGCATATTGGCTGCTGAGGCGGATAGACGCGCAAGATCCACAAACGACTTCAGCTCATCTTTTGTGACTATATGGTCCTGGTAAAACCTCCTGTACGATCTGTTCCTGATAACTATATCCCTCAACATCGTCCGACCTCCATTCATTTAGATGCTGCTATCCTATAGACTTCGGCCTGATATTCTTCCAATGAGTGCCCATGGGGCACGCCTTCATGCACGCAATACAGTTGTCCACATCCGTAATCATGGTCTGGCCGAACTCAACCATGAAATCCCTCTTCCGGTTATGAATGAGGAGCATCTTCATATATCCCGGCCAATCCTTAAGCCTCTTGGGCGGGACCTTTTCGAATCCCCAGGTCCAATAGTGAAAACACGGATCAACAATGTATCCACTATCCTTGAGGGCTCCCACCGGGCATGCCCGCTCGCACTCCCTGCACCCTTCCGGGCAGGGATCATGAGCCTTGGGGACATCCGGTTCCAGCGGCATCTCGGTGATGATCGCTCCGAGTCTTACATGAGGACCAAATTGCTCGGTGATGAGAAGATTCGACCTGCCCAT
>JBEKLI010000081.1:2500-7352 GCA_050010275.1 Desulfomonilia bacterium
CATCATCCTGAAACAGTCATAACCCTTCTTAGGACATGGAGGGATATCCTGAGTAAAGAGGCGCAAGCTTTATCTCAGGGAAACCTCCAGGACCTGCAAAGGCTTTTTCAAAAAACATCAAAAATCCAGCACAAGCTTGGTAAACTGCTTACGGCACCAAGCCTTGAAACAAAGAAGGATAAGAACGTCTCCACCATGATCAGGGAACTCCTTCAGGAGCAGGAAAAGTTCATCGATTCCCTCAAGACCCAGACGAAAGAGCTCGCACAAGAAATCGGTTCACTGAATAAAAGCAAGGCCTCACTCAAGGGATATAAGCAAAAAGCAGCCGCTTCGCCTCGTTTTATGAATGAGCGCACGTAATGATTCCCACCCAGATGAGTTGACAGACGGAATAATTTCTCCTAGTCTGTGGCCCTATGCAGGTGCTACTCTCATCGGGCTCCCCGAGACGAAAAGAACTCCTTTCCCTCCTTGGAATACCTTTCCAGGTTAAGGTCCCCGACATACCCGAAGTTCAGCGAATAAATGAAACACCCCGGTCATTCTGTTTGCGGATCAGCAGGGAAAAGGCTGTCAAAGTGGCTCAGCTAAATCCTCATGCGCTGGTCATCGGGGCAGATACAATCGTTGTGATCGACGGGAAGATCCTCGGTAAACCTCGCGACACAAGAGAGGCCAATGATTTCCTTACGCTCCTTCAAGACCGCGTACATGACGTTTTTACCGGCTATACAATTATATCCGGCAATCACCGTATATCAAAGGTGGTCCGCACGAAGGTCCGCTTCAGGGCCATGACCCCGGAAGAAATCTCATGGTATGTGTTGACCGGTGAGCCAATGGACAAGGCAGGGGCATATGCGGTTCAAGGAATCGGTTCCCTCTTCATCGAGAAAGTCCATGGATGTTACACCAATGTGATAGGCTTGCCGCTTTCATATCTCTATAACGACTTGAAGAAATTTGGAATACTACTACACTCTGGTTCAGGAGGGGTTTGACTCATGAACGGATATGTACTGGCAATTGATCAGGGGACAACGGGAAGCAGGGTGATGATCCTCAACCACAAGGGTCAAGTGAAGGGATTGGCTTACTCTGAATTTCCCCAGATCTACCCCCAGCCAGGTTGGGTTGAGCATGACCCCGAGGTGATCTGGGATACAACCATGGGTGTCATGAGAAAAGCACTGGAAGCTGCAAATGTTCAACCCACTGAGATTGTAGCCATTGGGATTACGAATCAGCGGGAGACCACGGTTCTGTGGGAGAGAGAAACATTAAGGCCGGTGCACAACGCTATTGTCTGGCAATGCAGGAGATCGGCACAGATCTGCGATGCAATAAAACAAGAAGGTCATGAGCACCTTTTCCAGGAAAAGACAGGTCTTGTACTCGATGCCTACTTTTCAGGCACCAAGGTCAAATGGCTCCTCGATACAATACCGGGCTTACGGTCCCGGGCAAAATCCGGTGAGATCGCCTTCGGAACCATTGATACCTGGCTCATTGCCAAGCTTACCAAGGGCAGACTCCATGTAACGGACTATACAAACGCATCAAGGACACTGATGTTCAATATCCATGAAAAATCCTGGGATGATCAGATCTTAAAAATACTTGATGTGCCTCGTGCCATGCTGCCACGCGTTGTGTCTTCAGCAGAAATCATCGGTAAGACCGAAGCGGGTATAACAGGGGCGGCAATACCCATTGCAGGCATTGCCGGCGATCAACAGGCAGCACTATTCGGCCAGGGCTGTTTTGATGAGGGACAGGCAAAGAATACCTATGGGACAGGATGCTTTCTTCTTCTCAATATCGGCGGTAAAAAAATTGATCCGAAAAATGGTCTCATCCTTACCCTTGCCTGTGATGAGACAGGTAGACCTTGTTATGCACTCGAAGGGTCGGTGTTCATCGCGGGAGCGGTCGTCCAATGGCTGCGCGACGGCCTCGCCCTGATCGCAGATGCCGCACAGTGCCAGGCAATTGCTGAGAGCGTAAGCGATTCACACGGCATCTATATGATCCCTGCCTTCGCCGGTCTTGGCGCTCCCTATTGGGATATGTACGCACGGGGTGCCATCATGGGAATAACCCGCAGCACAACCAAGGCGCATATTGTGCGGGCAGCACTTGAAGGTATCGCCTATCAAGTAAAAGATCTTATCGGTGCATTCGAACAATGCACGAAAAAATCCTTTGCTGATATAAAAGTCGATGGAGGTGCGTGCAGAAACGACTTCCTGATGCAGTTCCAGTCCGATATCCTGGGTTGCCCTGTTGACAGATCCAACCACATTGAATCCACAGGTATGGGCGCGGCTTATCTTGCAGGGATAGCAACAGGATTCTGGAAATCGGGTGATGAAATCAGGGTACTGAGGGGCTCCGACCGTATCTTCAAACCCAAAATAGATGGAACCACCCGAGATAAAATGTATGCCGGATGGAAAGAGGCAGTGGCAAGGGTGATATCCAACCATAGGAACGCATGAACATATTCGAATACACCGGCAGGGCAACAATTGCCTTTCTGGAGGAGCTGGGTGCTTTCTTTATCTTCTTCTTCCAGGCTGTTACTCATCTTGTGCGACCACCTCTGTTTATCAAGCAATTCTTTAAACAGATGGAATTCATCGGGATCCGTTCAACACCTGTTGTCATGCTCACCGGTGTGTTTTCCGGGATGGTAGGGGCGCTACAGACCTATCATGGATTCAGCCTCTTTGGGGCTGAGTCTCTTGTGGGCTCCACGACTGCCCTGAGCTTACTCAGGGAACTCGGGCCGGTACTCGCATCATTAATGGTGACGGCCCGGGCAGGCTCCGCAATGACTGCCGAAATCGGCATCATGCGCGTGACACAACAGATTGACGCACTTGTCGTGATGGGTGTCAACCCCCTCCAATACCTCATTATACCGCGGGTTCTGGCCAGCATCATCATGATGCCCATGCTGACTTTAATATTCGACAGCATCGGGATGGTCGGATCCTATATAGTCGGCACTATGGTTCTTGATATCGACAAAGGGGTCTTCATGGCACGCATTTCGGAGTATGTCGGCTATCATGATCTCTTTTCCGGATTGATCAAAGCCGCCTTCTTCGGGGCGATATTGTCAATCGTGGGATGCTACAAAGGTTACAGCACAAGCGGAGGTGCGGAAGGTGTAGGTCATGCAGCCACGCAATCAGTAGTAATCTCTTCGGTAAGCATCCTTATTGCAGACTATATTCTCACCGCCGTTATGTTCTAAAATAAAGAAAGAAATTATCTTGCAGTGTTCAATATTCTAAAAATCGTCTCACCCTTTCGCCTCAGCAGCAGACGAGGTCATGGCAATGGCATCCACAGGGCAATCCAGTGCACAAAAACCGCACCCGATACAAGCCTTACCATCCTTGAGGTAAGGATGCCCATGGGGATCTGCCGTGTCTTTTGGTTGGGAGAGGGCAAGGCAATTCACAGGGCATGTATCGATGCATATGTTGCATGACATACATTGCTTTACGTTTACTATAGGCTTTTTCCATTGAGTACGTTTGATCATGGCGCACAGGTTACCAAACTGATCAAGAACCGAGGCATGCGGGCATATCCGACCACATGCTCCACATTCGATGCACATGGATTGGTCGATGGTGTGGACCTCTTTTTTCTCACCCACAATAGCCATGACAGGGCAAAGCTTCTTGCATGCCTGGCAACCAACGCATGATTGTGTGATCGTAAACGGCATATTTTTCCCCCATATTTCTCAGCTGATCTCAATACCAAGCCTGGTCAAACACTGCGGTGTCGGCTTTCCCGTTGACGTGTCCCACCCGAACTGGCCCCAATAATCACTCATCAGCTTCTCTATTTGCACCGTCCTGCCCTTATTGGCACCGTGTATGAGAGGGGCTCTGCCGACTGCACGGTCGCTCAGTTTGTTTGATTTCGGCTCGATACCATGTTTGACATTGAATGCCTGCTTCAGTGTCTGGATACGCTCACCGATCTCCATGTATTCTTCAGGAGTCTTATGCCAGCCGGTGACTGCATTGAGCCAGTCAAAGGTCGGGGTCCGCTTGATGCCGAGGAAGGCCCCGAACATACAGATACCCGCTCCGTTCACCACACACATATACTTACTGCAAGCAGCGGATTCCTGGGCCTGCTTTTGACTTGCCTTATATCTGCTGTTTTTGAAATAAATCTCAAAGGGCCATTTTACCGGCAGGCCCTTCACCTTCTTCCAGAGCTGAAACATCTCGTAATAGAGGTACGCACCAATGGTGTGCCGTCCTGGAGTCGGTTCGACAGAATATGCCACTGCAAACCCGGGGTCCATCCTGCCGTCGTGCATGGCAGGCTCCTGACCACCTGCATGGACTGCAAATTTCTCAGCTCCCTTTCCGATCTTTTTGGATGCCGCCTTGGTCCCATCCGCCAGGATGTCCCCTATCCCTTCACGGCTGATCATCATTTCTATGAGCGTTTTCGCCGCCTTGGTGTTTCCCCATGTGAGCTCGATGCCCCCGGTATCCTCTTTGGTGAGGATTCCATTTTCAAAGCACTCCATAGCAAAGGCCACGCTTGCTCCGGCTGAGATGGTATCCATACCTGCCCGGTTCAACATTTCATTGAATTCAAAGAGGCTGTCAGTGTCCTCATTCATGCAGAATCCGCCAAGGGCGAGAACCGATTCATATTCCGGTTTATGCGTCTCCATGTCCTTGCCGGGCATTGAGCAGATACCACCGCAACCAAGGGGGCATGAATAGCAGTGATACTTGATCTTTTCATGACTATTGATGCGGTCGGGGTTGGCGGTTTATTCATTCTCGGCACGGAGCGG
>JBEKLI010000082.1:0-7330 GCA_050010275.1 Desulfomonilia bacterium
CAGGACCGCATGGGATTTCCGGATAACAGCGCGCTGCTCGGGGTGCTCTCTACGCAGATGATCCTTGAACAGTTCTGTTGATACGGTACAGGGCATATGCCTCAGACCGATTCCCTCGTATAACATCTTGAGAAATCCTTTGCCGTGGTTATAATGAATAAAAGAGATTTAAATCTTGGCAATACCCGGGCAAGTGCATAAGCTGAGTTGGTGCGGGTATTATTTTGTCCATGCAGACGAAAGGGGGGAACCATGGTTATCGATTGTCATTACCACCTGGAGGAGAGGATTCTTACTGTTGATGAACTTGTGAGAGAGATGGAGCGGTGCGGCATCCGGAAGACCGCACTTATGGGGGGCATGGTCGAACCCTTTACAGAGCCGCCGAAGTTCCTCATCAAGGGCCTTCAGGTTCTCCTGGAGAGCCCTGTGCTTCGTGGCGTGGGCAAGGCCATGATATCGAACTTCACGGACAAGGGTGATATCAAGATCCTGGGCAAGCCGTATCAGATCTATACGGATCCGGACAACGAGGGGGTCTTTGAGGTGGTCAAAAAATATCCTGACCGATTCCTTGGCTGGATCTTCGTGAATCCGAGAGGCAAGAGGGACCAGGTTAAAGAATTTGAGAAATACAAGGACCGGCCGGGTTTCATCGGTGTCAAGGCGCACTCCTTCTGGCACCGATTCCAGCCCGTGGAGCTGGCGCCCGTGGCCGAGCGGCTGGCAAAGACCGGCAAGCCGCTGCTCATCCATGTCGGGTTCGGTGAAGAGGGGAACTTCGAGGCCCTGCTGGCAAAGGTGCCTGATCTCAAGCTCATCCTGGCACATGCAGGCTTTCCCGAATATGCGGATACCTGGAAGAAGATCAAGAACCGCAAAAATGTGTATCTCGATCTATCCCAGACGAGCTACACGAGCGAAAGGGCCACCCGGCAGGTTGTCGACTACCTGGGTGCGGACCGGCTCTTCTTCGGAACCGACGGACCGTTCGGATTCCACGGGCCGGACCACAAATACGATTATGGCTTCATAAAGCGCAGGATCGAGCGTATGTTTCCTGACATCATGGTTCAGGAAAGGCTCCTGGGTGGAAGCTTCGCCGATATTGCCGGGATCGGTTAGGGTTTCCTCGTCTATGCAAGAAATGCATGCAAACTCAAAGACCATGCCCTATTCGCATTTGACACCATCAGGCTGATCCACTAGAGCTGAACAAGGGCTTAATACCTCATTCATTTTTGCCCCGGATGGATATCCTTGGGCAAGGAATAGTTCAGTGGAAAAAAGGGCCGTCACCTACCTCGACAATGCAGCGAGCACGTGGCCGAAACCCCAAGGGGTCATCCGCGCCGTGGAGCGTGTCCTGAGCGAGACGGCTGCAAACCCCGGTCGTTCTGCACACAGCCTTTCTGTTGAGGCTGCACGAATCATTGCGGATGCCCGGGAGGCCATAGCCTCCCTCTTCGGGGTCAAGGACCCACTGCGTGTAGTGTTTACAAAAAACGCCACTGAAGCCCTCAACATCGTTGTGGGCGGCCTGCTCAAGCAGGGAGACCATGTCATCACCACCGGCATGGAACACAATTCCGTGATGCGGCCCTTAAGGGCTGCTGAAGCAAGAGGCATCAAACTGTCTCTCATAGGTTGTTCAAGGCTGGGCGAACTGGATCCGTCGGATGTAAAAAAGGCCATCAGACCCGATACGAAACTCATCATCCTCACCCATGCATCCAATGTCACCGGCACTATCATGCCGGTTGCCGAGGTGGGTTCTATTGCCAAGGAACACGGCATCACCTTCTGCATGGATGCTGCACAGACCGCAGGCAGCCTTCCCATAGACGTAGATGAGATGAACGTCGATCTCCTTGCCTTTACCGGGCATAAGTCACTCTATGGTCCGCAAGGCACCGGAGGGCTTTACATCAGGGCAGGCCTGGAGGAAAAAATCGAACCCCTCATGATGGGTGGTACGGGCAGCGCCTCCGAGCATGAAGAGCAGCCGGTCTTCATGCCGGACAAATTCGAGTCGGGCACGCCCAACACGCCGGGCATCGCCGGGCTGCTTAATGGTGTTCGTTTTCTGGAATCTCGCGGCATAGGCTCTGTCAGGGAACATGAGATGGGCCTTGCAGCACGGCTCAGGAGTGCTCTGACCTCTATCCCTGGTGTGCGTATCTATGGGCCTGAAGATCCAGGCCAAACCATAGCCATAGTATCATTCAGCATGGAAGGCATGAGCCCGTCGGATATCACCTTCAGGTTAGACGAGGAGTACGGCATCATGGCGAGGCCGGGTCTGCACTGTGCCCCATCGGCCCACAGGACTATTCATACCTTTCCGCAAGGGACCGTGCGGTTGAGTCTCGGGTGTTTCAATACATTAGATGATGTAAGCAGGGCTGTTCATGCAGTGTCTCGGATTGCACAAAAAATGTAGGTTGGGCCGAGCTTAAACGAACCCCAACAAATGAAAAGGTACTCTGAGGAGGTGAACCATGGCATATACCATTGACGCCCGCGGGCTTGCATGCCCGCAGCCGGTGATATTGACCAGGAAGGCGCTGGAGACGAACGATGATCTCATCGTGCTGGTGGATGATACGGCGGCCCGTGAGAATGTCAAACGACTCGTAATAAACATGGGTTTCATTGTTGAGGAGGAGCATCAGGGAGGTGAGACCCGCATCCGCATCAACAAAGTCAGTGCGTGCACACGTGCACAGGGTGCCATCACCGTTCAAGGGCCTGTTGTCGTGGTCATTGCATCCAACACCATGGGCAGGGGAGAAGATGTTCTTGGGGGTGTGCTCATGAAGAGCTTTCTTCATACGCTCACAGAGGCCGGAGCGATGCCGGATACCATGATCCTCTTTAATACCGGGGTAAAACTTGCCGTTAAGGGCTCAGAGGTGCTTGATGATCTGGAGTCCCTTGCAAATGCAGGGGTGAATATTCTGGCTTGCGGGACCTGCCTGAATTACTTCTCTTTGAAAGAAAATCTTGCGGTCGGTGTGGTATCCAATATGTACGACATCTCGCAGATCATGCTTACTGCCGGCAGAATCGTGCAGATATGAGCCGGGTTTCCCGCAAAGTGCTCCTTTTCGAGTCTGTAAGCGCCGTACTCGTTGCCGAGAAGGTCTTGAAGGACAGGGATATTCCTTATAAGATCATCCCGGTGCCCAAGAATTTGAGTTCGGACTGCGGGGTGTGCATCCGTGTAAATGTGGAAGACCTTCGCTATACTGAGGAGATCTTGACAGGAAAAGTGAAGGTGCTCTCCACCCATGAGCTTTCCGAGACATAGCAGCCCTTATATTGTGGAGATGATGAAAAGATACTAAATGAAACAACCGTCAGATGCGGCCCTCGCTCGCACCTGACGGTTGTTTTGATATATCTAGCAGCTTGAGCAGCCGCCGCAGTCAGAAGCCTTTTTGATTCCTGAGTTGATGACAAACCCTTCTCCCCCAGGCGTGATAATGTAATCCACAGTAATTGACTTTGCCTCCTGCAGGAGCTTTTTTTCGATCAAGAATGTAAAGCCGTTGTTCTCGTACATCTCATCGTTCTCATTCGGCTCATCCAGAGCCATCCCCAATTGGGGTCCGCTTCAACCTATCCCTGAGATGAATATCCTTAAAGGCTCGATCTTTTCTCGCGATTTGAAGAACTCCCTGACCATCTCTGCTGCCTTGTCCGTGATCTGGAACATGTACCTCTCCTCTTATGTTTTTTAGTAATCCTATGAGGACTTATCGACCTTATGCTTATCAGGAATAAGTTCCCAATGGTAGCACCTCATCGTCACCGTGCCGGGGCTTACCTAGCAGCCGCAACAGCCGCCGCCGCACTCTGAAGCCCGCTTGATGCCTGATGAGATGATGAAGCCTTCGCCCTGAGGGGTGATGATATAATCTACTTTAATGGGCTTTGCCTCTTCCAACAGCTGTTTCTCGATCAGAAAAGTATAGCCGCCTGATTCGAATGTCTCATCGGTTTCATTCGCTTCATCCAGTGCCATTCCCAACTGTGTGCCGCTGCAACCGGCGCCCGCAATGAATATCCTTAAGGGAGAAACAGCATCACGCGATTTGAAGAACTCCCTTACCATATCTGTTGCCTTTTCCGTAACCTCGAACATTATCCATCTCCTTTCGGGGCGCCCCGGATCACCAAGCGGATCGATCAGCTACAATGTCCCTTAAGCACCATTTTTATTTATAGATGATTACTCTATCCATTAGGTTCTTATACATATCGAGGATCCCCTCAGCGAGACAGTAACAAACGCTGGTCCCCGTGGCCTCCGCTTCAATCCATCCGGTCTCCCTGAGCACCTTCAGGTGCTGGGATACGCTCGACTGGGCAAGGGGCAGGGCATTCACGATTTTCCCGCAGATGCACCGGCAATCCGGCGGCTTGTTGGCGAGCATCCTTACAATCTCTACGCGTATAGGGTGGGAGATCCCCTTTGCAAGCAGGGCAAGCTTTTCTTTGGACTTTTTGTCTGATATATTCCCAATGCTATTCCCAGGTGTCAAATGGGGCTGGCGCGGCTTGCCTACATGCATCTTTGCCCTTCCAACCGTTGATGTTCTCATCTTCTTCATGCCCGCCATGATGATTATCGGCGATTGTTTATCGTCAACTAACGATAAAGCAGCAGGATACACCCGTCAAGTAAAATCATCATGAACACGACCCTGAAGAACATGAGCCCTTTTCCAATATTGGTGAGGAGATCAGGAATCCGTACTCATTGCTGTCTATAAAGATCTTCTCCAGACGTTTCATAAGATCTTTTCCCACAATGAATGTGAAGCCTTCCTTCTCATATGTCTCGTCGTTTTCTCCCGGCTCGTCCAGAGCCAGCATAAGCTGGAATCCCCCTCAGCCATGGTGGCCATATATACGCACCGAGCTTAAATCCTTGCCTTTGAAATAATCTTTTAATGAATTCATAGCGTTGCCTGTTAATTCAATCATCGGTTCCTCCTTGATGCTTATAGTTAAATAAAATTTCCGCGCGGGTCATTAACCGTTTTCAGGTCTTCTATTGCCTCTTTCTTCCTTTTATAGGGCACCTTATCTTGGGAGTCCAGATCCCGGCACGGGATGAGATATTATTTTTATTGCAAAAAAATTTCTATTGAGTACTCTATCCACGTGTTGACTGTCCTTGGGGAAGTGGAGCCATCAGTATTCGGGATATAAAAACAGATATATATCTAAGGAGTATTATCTATGGATAAGGCCAGGCTGTTGAGGATCATGCGGACAATAGGAATTTTTCCTATTATTGCGCTCATTGCAGGGTGCAATCTCTGGGGGGTGGACGACCTCAAAGTAACGATAACCTCACCCTCAGGGGATACAACGATTTCTACAGGACAGTCGGTGAATTTTCAGAGCGAGGCATCCTTTGGGACAAGCCCATTCACCTATCAGTGGGACTTCGGTGGTGGTGCAACCGACAGCACCGTGCAGAATCCCGGTTCAACAATATTCAGCACGGCAGGGACTTTTACGGTTAATGTTACCGTGACTGACAGCAAAGGAGACACAGCGCAAGACTCGGTTATCGTGACCGTTCAGTCTTCAACGGCATTTACCGTAAGCATAACGCCACCCACCGCGATTACTGCGGGACAGGCGGTGAGTTTCCAGAGTACGGTGTCCAATGGGACAGGGCCATTTACCTACCTATGGAACTTCAGTGGTGCAACCAACGACACCAGCACGGCGCAGGATCCTAGCTTAATAATATTCACCACTACCGGCTCTCATCTGGTGACGCTCACGGTGACCGACACCAGCAATGGAGCTACAGCGCAAGCCTCGGTTAGCGTGACCGTTCAGTAGTCTTAAACGGCAGATACCCCCGGATCAAGGTATCCGCAGGTGGAATAGAAAGGAAGCAAAATAAATACGGAAGGATAGGATGTATGAACCGGGATGTTCATGAGTTGTCGAAGAAGTTAATGAACAAGGCATATGACACGCTTTCATTGCAGCAGCAGCATGTCATCCGCCACATCTCTCGGAGAGAGCATATAAGCAAGAATGTTCGAAAAGAACATGAAGAACAATACACATTCGGTCAGCGTATGGCAGATAAAGTTGCATCTTTCGGCGGTTCCTGGCCGTTTATTCTCCTCTTTTTTTTCATTATGGCATTATGGATCGCAATCAATTCATACGTACTCATCCAATGGAAAAAACAATTCGATCCATTCCCATACATATTGCTTAATTTAGTGCTGTCCATGATGGCAGGCATCCAGGCGCCGATAATTATGATGAGCCAGAACCGTCAGACACAGAAGGACAGGCTTGATGCCTCCCATGATTATGAGGTGAATCTCAAGGCCGAACTGGAGATTATGGCCCTTCACGAAAAGATGGATACATTGCGGGAGCATCAATGGGAAGAGTTGATCATGATGCAGAAAGAACAGATCCGGATGTTGACCTTGCTGGTAGAAGTTCTGAATGTCGTAAAACAGGAGAGAGAAAAGCAATGATCAAAGACGGCCCAGCTGTTCTCATTGCAAATTTCTTACGTGGGTATAGCGTGTTTTCGTAACTTGGGGCTGAGTTTCGAAGATGGTTTTGCCTCGCGCGTTGTATCAATGATATCTTGTCGTAATGCATGCTTCAACAGGAGTTTATACGGCTGTTCAGAAGGTCTTGAACCAATGTATATCCATTTATTATCCAAATCAAAAGGCAGGTTGTTGCTTTTAAAGACCAGGCAGGAATTCCTGGTTGTTCCGAACTCGACAAAAACATACTCATCAATGCGCATAATAAGTGCATTGGTTTCAGGCCTATCGCCATTTTCAAGGGCGAGAATGCGGTCCTGAGCAAGTTTACGAAAATCTTTAAAATCCGCTCCATGATGGGTATATGCATGCGGACCCAAGGCAAACCACATGTCTTCTATTTTAGGCACAAAACGCAACCAGTACTGGAGGCGCCTTTTATCTGCTGATGGATCTTCTGAGAGTACCTGGAAAAAGTCAGTGATCAGGCGGCGTTTAAACCAGCCGTTTATCATTTCCCGCGCAGTCTCATCATTTACGAATGCATCCCAGGCCGCCCGATTGATCCATGGATTACCTATTATTGTTACGGCTGAATCACGGAGCAAGGTATGCTCAGGCCTTGAAACACACTGTGCATAGCGCGAGACTATCCGTGCAATACATTTCTTCTTCAGTATTTCAGAAGGTATGATCCCTGAGTTGTGAGTTATCATAGCCAAACATTGCTCAAGGTGCCCTTTGAACTCATCATCTCCAAAACTGCATACAGCATT
>JBEKLI010000083.1:0-7321 GCA_050010275.1 Desulfomonilia bacterium
CGGTGAAGGTCTTACGGATCTCGGCAGACTCGCCTCTGCGAAGCACCCCGTTGTCAACGAAGATGGCCGTCATCTGGGAGCCGATGGCCTTGTTGATAAGGGCAGCCACGACTGCAGAGTCCACACCGCCGGACATGCCGCATATGACACGCGCATTACCCACCTGTACTTTGATGTTCTTTATGGATTCCTCGATAAAGCCTCTCATGGTCCAGCCGCCGGAGCAGCCGGCGATACCGAAGAGAAAGTTTTTCAGGATGTCGATGCCCTTGGGCGTGTGAACGACTTCCGGGTGGAACTGGACACCGTAGATCTTCCGCCTGCCATCCCCCATGGCAGCTACTGCGCACGAGCGTGTGTGTGCCAGGATGGAAAAGCCCTCGGGCGGGGTTGATACATGGTCGCCATGGCTCATCCAGACATCGAGCTGATGGTGAAGTCCGTCGAAGAGTCCGCCGGAACTGTCTATCTCGATGGAGGCAGGGCCATATTCGCGGGCTACCCCACGTTCAAGTTTTCCGCCGAGGATATCTGCGAGGAGTTGCAGTCCATAGCAGATTCCGAGCACGGGAGTGCCAAGTTTAAAGATCCCCGCATCAATCCCGGGATGGCCTTCTTCGAGTACCGAGGCCGGTCCTCCGGAAAGGACAATCGCCTTGGGCGCCAGGGCGCTCAGATCGGCGCACGATATATCATGGGGGAGGATCTCACAATACACGCCGCACTCCCTGATGCGACGGGAGATAAGCTGGGCGTATTGGGACCCGAAGTCGAGGACTGCTACAAGCTCACGCATTGATCATTACTCTTTTCGTCATGACCTTACCATGACCTCGCCGGTGAAAACCGTATCCACCGGCCCTATGAGCCAGACTCCGGAGTATCGGCTGCCATCTCTGGTAAAGTCGATCTTCAAGTCGCCGCCCTTCGTGCGTACATGAACAGGCGCGCCTATAACCTTTCCCAGGTGCTCAGCTATTATTGCCGAGGCCACCGCGCCTGTTCCGCAGGCATAGGTCTCTGCCTCAACCCCCCGCTCGTAGGTACGCACGTGGATGCGGTCCTGAGAAAGGACCTGCACGAAGTTTGCATTGGTCCCCGCCGGCGCGAACCTGTTGTGAAAACGGATGGCGCGCCCCAGTTCAAAAACTCTCGCATCCTCGATATGATCAATGAAAAGTATGGCATGAGGGACACCGGTGTTGATGAAGTGCACACTCATGCGTTTGTCTTCAACATCGATGCTGATACCGGGTTCCAGACCTTCAGGATCGGTCATCTGGATGGCGACATCTTCTTTGTCGATCCTGGCGCCAATGATGCCTGCCAGAGTCTTGAACCGCATGGAGTTCTTTGCAAAGCCCTGCTGAACGGCAAAAAAGGCTGCGCACCGGGCCCCATTTCCGCACATTTCCGCTTCACTGCCATCGGCATTGAAGATCCGGAAGGTGAAATCCGTGTCCGTATCTTCATCCAGTACTATCACACCGTCTGCACCGATGCCGGTCTTCAAGGGACAGAAGCGGACCGCAAAGGCCTGCCAGTCAAGATTGTAGAGTTTCTTGACATTGTTCACCATGATGAAGTCATTCCCCGTCCCTGCCATCTTGGTGAAGGAAACCTTTACCATGCGCTTTGTTGATCCCATGACCTCTTTGCATCCTCCGGTGCTCTTCGAACCGCACATGATGTGTGCGATCTTCAAAGTAGAAAATGACTTAACACCAGACCGGGCAGAAGGTCAAGAATCAGGAGTCGGTACTCGGAATAGATCCTTTTGCAAAAGAAATAAATAACTGATAAAGGAACCGGTAATAAGTTATATTCATCTAATAAGTGCAATGGTTTCAGAAAAAGATTTAACAAACTAACTGTGGGGGAAAAATGGCAACAAGAGGAAGGAAACCACTGGATTTAAGGAATGACGATAACAGCAAGCTCATCAAGAGGAACTACTACATCGAGGAAAGATACGCAAAGGCTCTTACCGTTCTCTCTGCATTGACCGGAAAAGAGCTTTCTCTGCTTGTGAATGAGGCCATCGGTGAGCTGATTAATAAATATCAACCAAAGACAGATATCAATCTGCTTAATTTGAGAGCAATAAATAAACAAGACTGATATTCTCTGTCCTTACGGTTTATACCCAAACGCCGCCGTTCCTCTACTATTTGGCGCAGAGAACCAACTCTTTGTCATTATAAATCACAGGCATCGGGCAGGTGTCTTTATCTTTAGTTTCCGAAGAGGACTTCTCAAAGAGACTTGCTACACCTTCAACCGTACTGCCAATCCCTATAAAAATTCCATAAAAGAGTGGTCCGAGTCCCATGGTAGCCTCATCGACTGCAATTGCGCTCGTCGCAATCCCTCCCGACCTGGGCTGATATAACCTGCTGGGTGTTGGTTTAATGAGGTTTTCATCAATATCATCAGGATCTATCTGGTAAGACCCATTCATTGGGAACGTCGTATAGGTGAGTTCGTAATCAAGCGCGTTTGATGGGTCGCTATTATGGACAAGCACGACGTAATCCCCGGTGAATTCCAGATTCCGGTCGATGACCCGGTACCGGTCGCTCCCCGTGTCTGAACGGGCCTCATATACCGTGCCGCCTGGAGGATAGAGATAGATATCCGGCGGCGCATGTCCTGCTTCCACCGCATCTGTGATCACAACGCGGCTACCCTGTTTTCCATGAAGAAGCCATACATCATTTGCGGTAAGGGAACTGGTATGCACTTTGTTGGACACAAGGCTCCCTTTATAAGAACCGGCTTGCATATTGCCTGTTATCATGTCCCCTGCGTATGCATTTTCATGAAAAGCGATGTAGCCGCACAGGGTGATCATCCCTACGAACACTAATATGAAAATGTTGCTTGATTTTTTCATGTCTTTTCCCCTTCCTATACGTTTTTTCAACAGGGTGTCCATGTAGGGGCATGAAGTTAAGCAGTCAAGGGGACATTACATTCAGGGGAATATGAGCACACTAACCATTGGGTTTCACGTATGAATTAAAGTTCATTAAGGTTTAGTCCTGATTCCTCTACGTATTTTCTTGACAGAAAGAATATAATACTGCATGAATTGGTCGGACCACCCGACCAATTCATGCAGGGGAAACTATAATGAATATGCCGGTATCACGAATGGGTCAGCTCAGCAGGAGTAGGCTCTATGAGAAGATCGCTGCACTGCTCCTGAAGAAGATCATTAAGAAAGAGATGAAGGTGGGCCAGAGGCTTCCCACCGAGAGGAACCTGGCGCTTACCTTCCAGGTCAACCGATCAACGGTGCGCGAGGCACTCAAGAAGCTGGAATCGCTCGATGTCATCGAGATCAGGCACGGCGACGGGGTGTATGTAAAGAATTATTTAGAAAGCCCCAATCTCGAGCTCGTCAATGCCCTGTTCTACCTCGATGACACCCTTGATACGGACATCCTCATGACCCTCCTTGAGGTCAGGCTCATCCTCGTCCCTGAGATGGCGGCCATTGCAGCCCGGAACAGAACGGAGGATCACATAAAAGCACTGGATGAGATCGTATTCCATAGCCGGGAAGCACCGGTCATGATCAGGGATATGAAGGTCCACCACATCATTGCACTGGCAAGCGGCAATATCCTCTATCTCATCCTGCTGAACTTTTTTAACGGCTTCTTCGTGGATTTCGGCCATCTCTACTTCGACAACCCGAAAAACGCCAAACGCTCCAAACAATTCCACCGGGAGATCTTCGAGGCCATCAGGAAAGGCGATACCGAACAGTCCAGGAAGGTCATGCGTGATGTGCTCGTTTATGCCGAAACAGCCATCCGCTCAAACATACAGACCCTGAAGGGAAAGGGGGAAGGCGCTTGAAGAGATTCATTGAAGAATCCTGCTCTATGATTAACGACATTATCATTATCGGCGGCGGGATCACCGGAGCTGCGGTTGCCTATGAGGCTGCCAGCAGGGGACTAAAGACCGCGCTCGTCGAAAAGAAGGATTTCGCATGCGCCACATCGGCAGCAACATCCAAGCTCATCCACGGCGGGCTGCGCTACCTTGCCAATGCGGAATTCGGCCTGGTCAGGGAGTCGCTCAAAGAGAGAAGGACCCTGGAGAACATCGCCCCAAACTTCGTCTATCCCATACCCATGATGATGGTGCACGATACCGTCTGCCCTAAAAACAATGCCATGGAGATCGGCATCGGGCTGAGGATATATGATGCATTGTCTTATGACAGAAACCGCACATGGGACAAGGGCAAGAAGATTCCTCCCCACAGGAAGATATCCACATCCGAGGCACTCGTACTGGAGCCCGGGATTTTTGCGCAGGGGATGAAAGGCGCATCGGTATTCTATGACTGCGCGAACATCTTTCCGGAGCGGCTTACCCTGGCCTTCATCAAATCAGCCGTTCACCATGGCGCCAAGGTCGCCAACTATGCCCGGGTGGAAGGGTTCATCATGAATGACAACGGGAAGATCGAAGGGGTGACGGTAAGGGATCTTCTGAGAGGATCACTCCAGGAGCTGAAGGCAAAACTCGTTATCAACTGTGCCGGCCCTTGGGCAGACATACTCCTCGGTCTGGCAAGGCAGGGTACCGCGTCCGGTACCTTAAAGAGGTCGGAGGGTATCCACATCATTACGAAAAAGATCGTGAACTCCCATGTCGTAAGCTACATGACCAAAGAGGCCAGGCATTTCTTTATGGTCCCCTGGAGGGGTCACAATCTCATCGGGACAACGGATCAGCCCTTCACCGGAAACCCTGATGAATACCGTGTAACCAGGAAGAGCATCGAGGGACTCATCGATGATGTCAATACCACGCTCGGCAGCGAGGTTGTCGGTTATGACGATATTCTGTACACCTATGGGGGTTTACGACCTCTTGTAGAAGACGAGTCTGCAGACACCTATGGGACCTCCCGCAGATACGAGATATATGACAATGCCGTTGATGACCTGCAAGGTCTCATCACCGTGGAAGGCGGCAAGTTCACCACCAGCAGGAACCTGGCGGAAAAGGCCGTTGACCTGATGGAGAAGAAACTTGGGATCCGGCACACGGTTTCGCAGACAGCCAAGCGATATCTCTGGGGATCCCAGATCACGGACATGAAGAACTTTATGCTCGACATCAAACACAAGAACAAAGACTTTGATGCAACTACACTCGAATATCTCGGCAAGAATTACGGGACCGAATTCGAGCCGGTTCTGGAGATTGCACGGCATGACCAATCATTGACCGAAATGCTCAATGACGATGGGGAGATCCTCGCCCAGGCAGTCTATGCGGTCCGCCACGAGATGGCGCGCAGTTTAAGCGATATCGTGTTCCGCAGGACCGGTATCGCTACGCTTGGCAACCCCGGCAACGAGGTTCTGGAAAAAGTGGCGCTGACCGTTGCAGGGGGGCTTGGATGGGACGATAAAAGGGTTGTCCAGGAAATAACAAAGACAGCGGATGCACTTAAGCTACCCGCAAACTGAAATAAGGGTGGAGGGAACAAATGATTAAGAGCAGGTTTGTGCCGAAATGGACTGAAGAAGCCCCGCCGAGAGGTTCCTACCGTTCCGTATTCAAATACGGAGACCCGCATACATACAAGCACCCGAGCATGAAGTGGTATGAAATGATCAAAGAAGAGTTCTCCATGAGAGATGAAGACTTCCTTACAAAGAAGAGTGAAGGCCTGGAGAATATCTCTCTGAACAGGCCGAGCGCCTTGGAATCTCACCACCGGGAGCATATCGAGGCCATTGTCGGCAGAGAGAATGTGATGTCGGATGATTACAGCAGGGTCAAATATGCAAGCGGCAAGACCACCGAGGAGCTTTTGGAACTCAGAAGGGGCTTGGCCGCCCAGGTGGCCGACCTCGTTGTCCACCCCAGGACCAAAGAGGATGTGCAGCATATAGTCATGTATTGTAATGAGAACGCTATACCCATCTATGCATTCGGTGCAGGCAGCTCGGTGAACTTCGGCGTGAGGCCCGCAAAGGGCGGCATCTCGCTTGTCTTGAGCACGCACATGAACAAGGTGCTTGAGGTAAACGAAAACAACCAGACGGCCCGGGTGCAGCCCGGGATGTACGGCCCGGCCTACGAAGAGGTATTGCATAGATCGCCTGAGCTCTTCCATACGAAGAGGAGGTATACCTGCGGCCACTTTCCCCAGTCCTTTGAATATTCAACGGTAGGAGGGTGGATCGTTACATTGGGTTCGGGCCAGGCATCTTCATACTATGGAGACGCCTGTGACCTGGTCATCAGCCAGGAGTACGTTACACCGGCAGGCACATTCAAAACCCATGACTATCCGGCCACAGCCACAGGCCCAAAGGTGAATGACATCATGAAGGGCAGCGAAGGCACGTACGGCATCCTCGTGGAGGCCACCATGAAGATCTATAGATATATGCCGGAGAATACCAGGCGCTTCAGCTTCATGTTCCCGACCTGGGAGGCGGCAGTGGATGCCAGCCGTGAAATCAGCCAGGGCGAGTTCGGCATGCCTGCCATATTCAGGATATCCGATCCTGAGGAGACCGACAGAGGTTTAAAGCTTTACGGCATGCCGGGGTTCATGGATACCTTCCTTCGTAAGAAAGGCTACATGCCCATGCAGCGCTGCCTCTTTCTGGGGAATGCCGAGGGTGAAAAGGCCTTTGCAAAAAATATTCAACACCAGGTAAAGCGGATCTGCAAAGAGTTCGGTGCCATGTCACTCACCGGATATGCGGCAAAGAAATGGGAGCATACCCGCTATACCGAACCGTACATGAGGGAAGACCTCATGGATTACGGTGTCGTCATCGACACCCTTGAATCCGCGGTGATGTGGGACAACCTGCATACCCTTCACCAGGGTGTGAGGGAATACATCAAGGCACGGCCTCAAACCATGTGTATGACCCATGCATCCCACTTCTACCCCCAGGGCACGAACCTCTACTTCATCTTTCTGGCGAAGATGGACGACCTTGATGAGTTCAGGAAGTTTCACCGGGGCATCATCGAGAATATCCTGAAATACGGCGGCTCCCTGAGCCACCACCACGGCATCGGACGCATGATTGCTCCCTGGATCGAGGCGCATCTCGGTCACGAACAGATGGCAGTCTTAAGGACGCTCAAGAAACACTTCGACCCCAACAACATCATGAACCCGGGAGGCCAGCTGGGGCTGGATATTTAACGACCGAGGGCATAAGGCAAACAACATGCGTAAAAAGATTCTTCTGTTTTGTTCAGAATGACAGGGGAGATTGTGATTCGGGACATCCTTGTCCCTCACCCTGAAGGG
>JBEKLI010000084.1:0-7316 GCA_050010275.1 Desulfomonilia bacterium
ATAATGCCGGCAATCCAGGAGGCCTCGGTCGCACCTGAAGCGGACCGGAATGCGACTGCACCGGCCCACACAGTGCCGAAGCATAACTCCAGGGATTGGATAATGCCGGATTATAACACTGCCCTTGACATATTAAGCCAGCTGCCGGAAGGACTTGCCGGACCCGATGCATTGAATCTTCATCCCCAGCCGGAATATCTCAAGTATCTCCCATCCCCGGCAATAGTCTCAATGGACGGGGGGTATCTCGTCATGCTCAAAGCAGATGCCTCATTCGTCCGGGTTGTAGGTATGAAGCGGGCAATAATCGAAATCCCCATGAATGAATTTATAAGTCTCTACCGCTGGAATATTATGGTCCCCTATGCTAAACCGTTGAACGATACTGTGTACAGCCTTGATATGACCGGTAACGACGTGGAAAAGATACAAAATGTTCTTACCCGTCTCGGCATGCTCTCCATCACCCCTGACGGTGTCTACGGGGTTGAGACCTCACAGGGCGTGGAGAAATTCCAGGAGGCCTTCGGGCTCAGGAGGGACGGTGTTGCAGGACCGGAGACCATGGTGCTTTTACGGAGCATCTCGGAAGGTGCCAAATGAGCTCCATATATGAGGCCCTTAAGAGAACCCAGGTGAACAGGCCCGTTGCATCCGGCGCCCATGCACCCCATGGCGTCCAGGCACGCAGAATCTTCTGGATCATAGCCGCGGCCATACTCATCAGCTCGGCAGCCACCACGGCCTTACTCTACGGAGTCGGGGTCGTGGGTAAGGCGAGGACTGCGCCCCTTCAGGTCATTAAGCAGCCGCAGGCAAACCCTGAACGGATCATAGACCTCATGAATAAGGCCGACCGGCTGCATACCAAGGGTGAGATGCCAAGGGCTATCGATGTGTATATGCAGATCATCTCTCTATCTCCAGGATTGGCTGAGGCGTATCTGAAGCTTGGAAGCATCTATTATGAAACCAAGCTTTATGATAAGGCGTTTGAGACCTATTCGAGCGCCAGAAAACTTAAGCCGAACGATGCACGGTTATTGAATAATATGGGGAGTGTGCTATTAGCTAAAGGAGATCCTGCAAAGGCGCTTAACTATTTCATCCAGGCTCGCAGGAACTCGATGGACTATGTGGAGCCGATCTACAACATGGCTTGTGCCTATGCGAGACTGAAGAAGAAGGAAGCAGCGCTATCATCTTTGCGCCAGGCTTGCAGCATGCAGCCGGAGGCAAGGCTTTGGGCGGGCCGCGATCCCGATTTGGCTTCGCTCAAGGAAGATAAGGATTTCAAGGGAATCATTCGTGCGCAGTGATGTATAAGGGGGGATAATGGATATACACAAGGTCATTTCTTTTGCGGTTCTGATCTTGCTTGTGTGCTTCTCCGTATTGTGGGGGGCCCGTCTCATCCAGGATGATGGGTCTTTGCCCGTTCAGAAACAGACCACCCAGAGCACGGGTACCGCCCAGACCAATACGCCTAGCCCTGCAAAGAAGCAAGGCATACAGCCGCCGCAGATTGCCACTCCCGGCAGCACACCCCACGATTCTGCCGCCCCTTCGGACCAGAATAAAACGATGAATATGAATTCGGATGACCAGGGTCCGGGTACATACCTACCCAAATCCACTTCACAAAACAAGACACCTGCATCTTCTGCCGCGCAGCAGACAAGACAGCCGAAAACACAGAACACTGCGGATTCCGGGGGGCAGTTCATAACCATGGACTTCGATGGAGTGGACATAAAGGTTTTCATCAAATTCATCGCAGACATCACAGGTAAAAACTTCATCATTGATGATAAGGTCACGGGAAAAGTGACGGTGATCTCTCCGAGAAAGATGACCCTTGATGAGGCCTACCGGGTATTCTTGAGTGTATTGGAGGTGAACGGGTTCGGTAGCGTGGATATGGGCGGGGTGATCAAGATAGTCAGATCCTCCGATGCCATCACCAAGAGCCTGGAGACCACTATGGAACCGCCCATGCTGAGGGACGATACCATGATCACCCAGATCATCCAGCTTAAATCTGCGGATGCCAACGATATGAGAAACCTGCTGTCACCGCTCATGTCAAAGGCATCGTCCCAGCTCCTGTCGTACCCCCAGAGCAATGTGCTGATCGTCACGGATACAAAGAGCAATATAAAGAAGATCCTGGATATCCTGAAGGTGGTCGACATGGCGGGCTTTGCCCAGGAAGTAAAGATATTCCCCCTCACCTACGCCTCGGCAACGGACCTGGCCTCTAAACTAAACGATATTCTCACCGAGGGCAAGCAGGATGATGCGCAGAGGCTGAGGGCGATGCGCCAGCCTGAGAGTGTCGGTGCCAAGACAGCAACAAAGATCATCCCCTATGAGAGGACAAACTCCCTCATTGTCATGGCACCACCGCCTGACCTCGGCGGCATCGAAGATCTCATCAAAAAACTCGACATCCCCACACCCTCGGGCAAGGAAGACATCCATGTATTCTATCTCCAGTATGCAAATGCCGAGGATATGGCAAAGGTACTGACCGAGATACCGACACCCCAGAACCCTGAAGCCGCGGCATCGGCAGGCCAGCCGGGTGCACCGAAGACTGGACAGCCGGGAGTTCCCAGGACGACCCCGAACCCGGCATTGAAGGAGCAGAACATCAAGATCAGCCCGGACAAGGAGACAAACTCCCTTATCATCTATGCCGATCCTTATGCATACAAAAGCATGGTAGAGACCATCAAGTATCTCGATATCCCAAGAAAGCAGGTCTTTGTAAAGGCACTGATCATGGAGGTGAACACCACCCATGATCTGAATTTTGGGGTACAGTGGACCTATGCCAAAGATTTCAAATATGACAGCAACAACAAGACAGGAGCGGTCATCGGGAGAACCGGGAACAGCTTCATCACCAGTGCAAGCGACCTCCCGACCGGCGCATTGGTGGGTGTGGTCGGCGAGGCCATCACTGTCAAACAGGGGGGCACTACGCTCACATTCCCCAATTTTGCCTCCTTCGTCAATGCCATGGCCAACGACTCGGATGTGAATGTCATTTCTACGCCCCAGATCCTCACCATGGACAACAAAGAGGCAGAGATCAAGGTAGGCTCGAATGTCCCGTACGTCACCAATGTGACGACCGACCAGACAAACATCAACAATTCGGTGCGCACCTTCGATTACCGCGATGTGGGCGTATCCCTGAAACTTACCCCCCAGATCAATCAGCAGGGCGATATCCGGATGAAACTCTTTGCGGAAACTTCTTCGCTTGTTGCCGGCACCGGAGATACGCAGTTGGCTCCGACGACATTGAAACGCTCCACCAGCACGACCGTGAATATCCATGACGGCTCCACCATGGTCATCGGCGGCCTCATCGGTGATACCCTCTCGCTGGGCAATTCCCGGGTGCCGCTTTTCGGTGACATACCCATTCTGGGCTATCTCTTCAAATCGATAACCAGAAGCCGTGCGAAGACCAATCTCTATATCTTCATCACCCCTTACATCATCGACACGAATGAAAAGTCACAGGCCCTTTACAAGGAGAAGAGCAATGAAGCCGGACAGATTGAGAAAAATCTGGATACTTCAGTAAAGAGTAAGGAAAATGAGAAGAACAAGCCTTGAGCATGTACTGCTCGATATGCATCTTTTGGATGGAGAGTCGATAGAGAAGGCCAGGACGATTGTTTCCGAGCGTGGTATTCCCTTGAAGGAGGCCCTTGTCCTTACCGGGGCTCTCACCGACCATGAGATGGTAAGCGCCCTCTCGAAACAGTGGGATATTCCCTCGGTACAGACCATCAGCGAGCTGGAGGTGGACCCTGCAATCCTTGACAAGCTGCCGGTGAACTATCTTAGGAAATACACCATGGTACCGGTGAAACTCCTGCATGATACCATGGTGGTGGCGGTACATGACCCTTCAGAGCAGGAGGCATTTTTTGATATCTCACGCATTTTGCACCTCAAGGATATTAAAAGGGTACTTGCCCCCAAACAGGAGATCTTAGGCGCCATCAACCGGCTGGTAGAGATGAAGGATGAGAGCGCCAAGGACATCATGGGAGATATCGAAGAGGAAGAAGACGAGTTCTTGAAAGACCTGGAGAGCATCCAGGATATTACGGCCATGGAGACCGAGGCACCCATCATACGCCTCGTGAACCGGCTCATGGTACAGGCATTTCGCGAGCGCGCCTCCGATATCCATGTCGAGCCGTATCCGAACGATGTAAAGGTCAGATTCAGGGTGGACGGCATCCTGCATGATGTGCTGAGCCTCCCCAAGAGGCTCCATCCGGCAGTGGTCTCGCGCATCAAGGTCATGGCCACCCTGAACATTGCTGAAAAGCGCCTTCCCCAGGACGGCAGGATCGGCATCAAGCTCGGCGACCACTCGGTAGACCTGAGGATCTCCACGGTACCCACGGTTAACGGAGAGCGCGTTGTCATGAGGATTCTCGACAAATCTTCTGTCCTTATGGGCCTCGAAGAACTCGGGTACTACGCCGATGACCTTGCCATCATTGAGCACCTCATCAAGCAGGAGCACGGCATTATCTTGGTGACCGGGCCCACGGGCTCAGGCAAGACCACTTCTCTGTATTCAATGTTGAGCAAGATCAATTCACCCGACAAGAACATCCTTACCATCGAAGACCCCATCGAATACCAGCTTAAGGGCATCGGCCAGATACCGGTGAATGCCAAGGTCGGACTCACCTTTGCCTCAGGCCTTCGGTCCATCGTGCGGCAGGACCCGGATATCATCCTCGTGGGCGAGATCCGCGACCTGGAGACCGCCGAGATCGCCATCCAGGCCGCACTCACCGGCCACCTGGTCTTTTCCACCCTGCACACCAATGATGCATCCAGCGCCATAACCAGGCTCATCGACATGGGTATCGAGCAATTTCTGGTGACCTCATCCGTGAACGCCATTGTCGCCCAAAGGCTTGCGCGCAAGATCTGTCCTGTCTGCAAACAGCAGTATTTCCCCGAGAGCGAGACCCTCATGGAAATCGGACTGTCCCAGGAGATGCTTGGCAAGGATGGATTTCTCTGGAGGGGCGCCGGGTGCAAAGAATGCCTAGGCACAGGCTATAAGGGCAGGACAGGCATCTATGAGATCCTGAACGTGAGCGATGCAATCAAGACCACTATCCTCAAGACCTCCGATTCCAATATCATCAAGAAACAGGCCGTAAGCGAAGGGCTCCATACACTCAGGGAAGACGGCGCACGAAAGGTGGAGGACGGGATCACAACCATTGAAGAGGTCTTGCGGGTCACCCAGCAGTAATGGCCAAGCCCAAAAAAGTCTTTCGCTGCTCATCATGCGGGGTTACTCATCCTCAGTGGATGGGGAGGTGCACCCAGTGCGGCCTCTGGAACACCATGGAAGAGGACTTCATTGAAGAAGAAAAGATCGTCAGTGCCCGCATGTCGAACCAGACCAGGCCCGTTGCCCTGCATGAGATAACGACAAAAGATTCCTCCAGGAGGGAAAGCGGCATTACAGAGCTCGACCGCGTCCTCGGCGGGGGGGTGGTTGAAGGCTCGTTCGTGCTTATCGGCGGCGATCCCGGCATCGGCAAATCCACACTCATGCTCCAGATGGCGGACAAACTCGGCTCTTTACATATGAACGTGCTTTATGTGAGCGGCGAGGAATCGGCCCCGCAGCTGAAGATGCGTGCACAAAGGCTGGGCATCGCCTCTGACGGCATCATGGTATACCCGGAGGTGGTCCTTGAGAGGATCAGGGATGAGATCGAGGTTTTGAAGAGTGAAATCGTGATCATCGATTCCATCCAGTCGATATTCTCCGGTACCATAGACGCCCCGCCGGGCAGTGTCTCGCAGATAAGGCATTGTGCCGGTATGCTTATGGAGATCGCCAAGGGCAAGGGTGTAACCGTATTCATTGTAGGCCATGTGACCAAGGACGGCTGGATTGCCGGCCCCAAGATGCTGGAACACATGGTGGACACCGTGCTTTCCTTTGAGGGTGACAATACCGGGGCATACCGGATTGTACGTACCGTGAAGAACCGGTTCGGTACAAGCGGCGAGATCGGTGTGTTCGAGATGAAGGCCGATGGGCTGGCCGAGGTGAAGGACCCTTCCGCCATTTTCATCCACGGACTCGGCGGAGAGGTGCCCGGCAGCGCCGTCATGGCGACCTGTGAGGGCAGCAGGGCCTTTGTGGTCGAGGTCCAGGCCCTGGTGAGCCGGACTACGTTCAGCATGCCCAGGAGGATCGCCATGGGCTCGGACCTCTCCAGACTAACCGTTCTCCTGGCAGTCCTTGAAAAGAGGGCAGGCATCTTTCTGGCACAGTCGGATATTGTGGTGAACATTGCAGGCGGGTTCAAGGTTACCGAGCCTGCGGTTGATCTTGCCCTGGTAATGGCCGTGGCCTCCAGCGCCTTTGACAAGCCGGTACCCAAAGGGACGGTCTTCATCGGGGAGATCGGTCTGTCGGGCGAACTCAGACCGGTAGGCCATATGGAGTCGCGCATACGGGAGGCACGGAAGATGGGCTTCACGCAGGCGATCATCCCTGAGGCTAACCGCGATACCCTCTCACAGCACAAGGGGATTGACCTTATTGCCAGGGACCATGTGAAGGCGGCGTTGACAATCCTTACCTGATCAGCTTAAATCCGCCTTTCCCGGCATCGACCTTACCCGACCCATCGTTAACCATACTGAGGGGGAACTCTTGAGGAAGCGCTCAAGGCCGTCTCTTTACATGACGATAGGAAGTACATGAGGAGATACAACATCCAGGTATCACTACCTTCCTCGGGAAGGTATGAGATCATCAAAGATAATCCAACCCCGACGGGTGTCCAGGAGGAAGATTACTGGAATGAATGTTTTTCATGGGCGGATCTCAAGGCTATAGTTCCCCATATGCGATCCTTCAGGTGGAAGCTCAGAATTTCACCCATTGAAGAAGATGATCTGGCAGGCAAGATCCACCTGTTCCCATTCACCTACGGGGTGAACCATGAGGTCCAGATGATCAAGATTTCCGACATAAAGCTCATCATGACCCGTGATCCGGGTCTCATAAATTCTCCAAAGCATTCATATCATCCATTCGGATATTGACATGAGCGGGTATCCGCATTAATAATTTTATGTAGTTATAGTTATCTCATTGAACACAAAGGAGGTAAGTGTCATATGGGGACCCTCACAAAGAGCGGCATCATTGATGAGATCGTTCAGAATACAGGCCTATCCAGGAAAGAGGCCAGTGATGGGATCGAGACGTTCATCGATATCATCAA
>JBEKLI010000085.1:0-7295 GCA_050010275.1 Desulfomonilia bacterium
GATGTCGAAGACATCATCGAGGACCTGGAAAGGGCGTTCAAGAAGGCCAAGAGGTGATCAGTGATCAGAAAAGCAGTGCATAGTAACTGATTGCTAAGATCGGAAACGTAGGGGGGTGGAGAGAAACGAAACCCACCGGGACTCTGACTCTATTTATCTTAAGATCATCCGAAAAGAAGAAATCTGGATGCGGCTTTTTTCAGGGAATATGAGGGGATTCATCCGTGTGCAGACCGGCAAGCGTGTCCTTCAGGATGTGTGCCGACTGATGCAGGGACTGCAGTTCATCCTCGGACAGGTGTCCTTCTATGATCTTCTCCACACCCTGTCGGGTGACGATGCAGGGGATGCTCAGACAGACATCCTCAACCCCATATTCTCCCCCCAGCATGGTGGATACGGTCAAGACACTGTGCTGGTTCCGGACAATGGCGGATACGATCTGGACCAGGGCCAGTCCGATGGCAAAATATGTTGAACCCTTATAATCTATAATATGGTAGGCGGAATTCCTGACGTCATCCATTATTCTCTTTCGTCCTTCTTTCCAATCGTCGCACTTGTTGCAGATTTGACAATATTGATCGATAGGGATGCCGGCCATATGGGTCATGGACCATGCTGCAAACTCGCTGTCGCCATGTTCACCCAGGATATATGCGTGGACGTTATGTACATCTATCCCGCAATACGTGTGAAGCATGTACCGTAACCTGGAACTGTCAAGGACGGTACCGGAGCCTATGACACGTCCCCGCGGCCAACCTGACTTCTTCAGGGCGGCATATGATAGAATGTCAACAGGATTGCTCACCACGACAATGACGGCCTGCGAGTCATTCTGGGCGATATCATAAGCGATCCGCTCAATGATGGTGATGTTTCTTCTAAGGAGGTTCAAACGTGATTCCCCCTGTTGCTGTTTGGAGCCTGCAGTTATAACGACAACCTGGGCATCGCGGTAATCTTCCGGGAAACCTTCATGGATATGTACCGTGGGAAAGAAAGGCACGCCATTAGCCAGATCGAGGACCTGTCCCCTCACCAGTTCCCGGTTGTGGTCGATTATCGCGATATCGTCTGCTATACCGCTCTGGGCAAGGGCATAGGCAAACGTGGACCCCACCGCACCGGCGCCCACGATAACGACTTTTCTTCCTTTCCAATCTGCAGCGGTATTATTTTCCATGCCTTTATTCCATTTCATAAACTCCGTAACCGGGTTGTCAAGAGGGTGGAGCAGGCTGTTTACGATCAGAGGGGTGAGAGGTGATGGACGACGTGCAATCAATCAAGGAACAATGTCTGGCCGTGCTTCAACTCCACCAGTCTGTCATACAGCCCCGACTTTTCCATTTCCTTCCTGATGTCCAGGGGGGGCTTGTATACCGGCTCATCACCCAGCCTGAAGGTGCCCCAGTGAACGACCAGAAGCTTCTTTGCGCCGAGTTCCTTGAATGCCTGTACCGTTTCTTTGGGGTTGATATGGGAATATTTCATGAACCATCGAGGCTCGTATGCCCCGAGGTTGAAGATTGCCAGGTCTATCTTGTAACGCTGCCCGATCTCTGCAAAACGGTCGAAGTAGGCAGTGTCTCCCGTGATATAGATGGTGCTGCCCGAGGAGGATTTGACGAGATACGACCCCCACAGGGCCGTGTTAGGTCCGACTATGGGATTGCGCATGGTCCAGTGGTTGCACGGCAGGAATGTGATCTCAAAAGGGCCGAGGGTTATGCTGTCGAGCCAGTCAAGCTCTTTGACCCGTCTTGATCCGTTTTCTCTGAGCAGGTCCCCGTATCCTAAGGGGCACAAGAAGAGGGAGTTCCCATTGAATGTCTTTAAGGATTTGAGGTCGAGATGGTCATAATGTCCATGCGTGATGAGTACGGCATCAATTTTCGGCATCTGATCCGGAGAAAAGGCAAGGGGGCTGAAATCCTTGATGGGCCAGAACATGCCGAACAGCACCGGGTCAACGAGCAGGGAGGTATTTCCTTCCTTGATGAGCACGCTTGCATGGTTGATGTAGGTGATGCTCAAGGAGGTATTCGATTTGATTAGTTGCCAGTCGATGCGGACAGGCTCGACCTTCTCATCTTTGTAATACTGCTTGAACTGATTGTCTGAAAAAAATTTCCATTTCAGTACCTCGAGCATGCTTCTGCGCCGCATCTCGAAGGGGGTGAATGGATTTATAAAGTAGCCGTTGCCGTGGTGGATCTTGTTTCGGGCGATATCCCAGATGCTCATGCCTTCTCCGGCCGGCACCATTGATGCTTCGGGGTCTTTCTCCTGTATTTCCATCATAAACACCTCAAACGCGATGATCAGAGCCGCGGCAAGGTACACATATGCCGAAGTACGCTTAAGTTTTGTGGGAGCCACGTGAGTTATCTAGGATATCTCATAGGAAAAGACAATATACATGTCTCGCATGATTTCAAACCAAAAGCCCGATGACACACAAATACCATCTGATGTTTTGACATCGGGTATCATTATATGATTGAAAAGGGTATCATATCATCTGGGATGAGTTCCGAGGTTTTTATATAATAATGTATAACCGTCTGTATTGAGAAGGAGACGATTTTGGGTGCCGATGAATACGTGTTCATCCCCGCAGAGCATGGTGGAAAGATATCTACACTGGTTTCTTTTCCACAGAACTATGATGCTTCACGCAGACCTGCGGTGATCCTTGCCCATGGTGCAGGGAACGACATGTTCAACCCGCTGCTCGTCCATATGGCCCATGTCCTGGAGCAGGCAGGGTATCTATGCGTGAGGTTCAACTTCCCCTACCGGGATAGAGCCCGGAGAAACCCGGACAGTGATGATGTGCTTATGGCCACGTGGCTGAGTGTATACCAGTTTTTCAAAAACCACCCCTCATATCAACCGGAGAGGATTGTGGTAGCAGGCAAGTCCCTTGGCGGCAGAATAGCCAGCCAGGCGGTAGCGGCCTGACTCTTGGATGTCAGCGGACTCATCCTCCTCGGATATCCCCTCCACCCGCCCGGCAAGAAGGATATCCTGCGGGATGCCCCTCTCCACAGGATCGATGTTCCCATGCTCTTCTTTGAAGGGAGCCACGACACTTTCTGCGACATTACCATCCTAAAGGATGTGCTCAGCCGGATCAAGGCCCCCTGGACCCTTGAGGTTATCGAAGGAGCGGATCATTCCTTCAAGATGCAAGTCTCCTCCGGTGTCACCGATGAACAGGTCTACGCCAACATCCTCGGGAAGACACTGAGCTGGCTCGGAAATCTTGACAGTCAGTGATCTGTGATCACTGATCACGGTTTACTTTAATCTCAAGACCTCTCTTCTTATCCCCTGCCAGGTGGACGGTTTGCATTGGGTAGGCGAATTCAATGCCCTCGGCCTTAAAGGCATTGAGGATCTTGAAGCAGGTCTGCTGGAGCCAATCCATGTATTGCCAGTACTCGGCAGGGTGGTACCACGTCAGCACGAGGATGTTGAGGCTTGTACCATTGAAGCCGTTGAAGTAAACCCGTGGCGGAAAGTCAGGGTTCATGCCTTCATGGTTATCCAGGATGTTCTTGATGATTGCAACGGCCTGCTCCACCTTGGCGGGAGGTGTATCAGAGGCAAGGGTGAAGTTGTTAAGCCAGCGGATATAGGGTTTCTGTCCAATGTTCTCCAGGGCACAGGTGATGACCTTTTCATTCGGGATGCTCACGAGGCTGCCTTCCAAAGTCCTGATCCGCGTGCTCCTGAACCCCAACTGTTCCACCACCCCATCGTAATTATCGATAACGATCCGGTCTCCTAGGGTAAAGGGCTTTTCGAAGATGATGGTGAGCGAGCCCAGGAAGTTGCCTATGGACTCTTTGGCGGCAAAGGCGATTGCTGCACCGCCGATACCCAAAGATGCGATCATGAGGCCGAAGTTCAGACCCGTGAGTCGATGGAGTATCACGGCAAATCCGATAAAGATGATCAGAATACCTAAAGTCTTACCAAGAAACGGCAGCAGCATATCGCCGAGGCCTTTTTCGGATTTATCAGCCTTGTCTTTGAGGTAATTCTCCAAAAAGAAACCAAGGCGGTAGAGATACCACAGGATGGCAAAATAGCAGGCGATATCAGCGGCCTTGCCGGCAACAATAGGAATATACTGCAGGTCCTTGACAGACTTGAATTGCGACAGGATGGGGGAGAAGGACCATAGGGCTCCGTACGACAGGATGAACAGGGAAAGCGGACCGCGCTGGGCATCGATCAAAGATGCAAGTGTCTGCATACGCATGCGTGCAGCAAATTTCTTATGGATCTGTCTGCTGAGGATATACTTGATGATGCGATCGAGGATGAGAACACCCAAAAGCAACATCAGGCAGTAGATGATTTTGAGCCAGGTGATGTCGAGAAAGATCTTGTCAGCCACCCAGTCTCCCATAACTTCGGCAAACTTTTGTGTTACCAGGTCGATCTTGTTGCTTGTAATTTTTCCTGAGGCAAGGAGGTTTTGCGATGGGGTGTTCTGACTGGCGGACTTTCCCGTGACTATTCCAAGCACCGGCTTTTGCTGAACGTGATTCTCTGCAGCATACGCTTGGGCCATAAGAAAATGGAAAGAGAAGAGAATCAGGAGAAAGATCGAAAAAAATGTACGCATCCTGTTCATGGTATTACCTTTAAAATCTTTTTTGTTTTTATGAAATATCATCAATATTTATCCCTGAGAGCATTTGTGTTTTAGCCCAATTCGCAGGCCCTTTCAAGAAAATGCCTCCTTTTCATTTTCATGGCATATTCTTGAAAATTCCCTTGATCGTTTACAGAATCAAGTGTACCAATGGTTTCGAGGGAGGTGAGGAATGAAGAAGTCTGTCTCGGTTCTGGATATTCTCAACAAGAAAGGCAAGCAGCCCATCGTCATGGTCACCTCCTACGATGCGACAATGACCCGCATCGTTGACGAAGCCGATATAGATATACTTCTGGTGGGCGACTCTGCAGGCATGGTGATGGCCGGACTTGACAACACGCTCGGTGTCACCATGGAAATGATGCTTCAATACGTCGTAAGCGTAACCCGTGTAAAGCCCAAGGCCCTCGTGATTGCAGATATGCCTTTCCTCTCCTACCAGACCAGTGTCCCGGATGCCGTGCGCAATGCAGGCCGGTTTCTCCAGGAGGCCGGCGCCCAGGCCGTGAAGCTCGAAGGCGCTCAGCGGGTCATCGAACAGGTAAAGGCTATTGTACGTGCCGATATCCCTGTGATGGGCCATCTGGGGCTCACTCCCCAGTCCATCCATGCCTTCGGCGGCTATAAAGTACAAGGCAGGGGGGAGGAAGCGGCCAAGCTGCTGAAGGAAAACGCGCTCCTGCTTCAGGATGCAGGGGTGTTTTCTCTCGTGCTCGAATGTGTCCCCGCTGCCGTGGCCAAGGAGGTGAGCGAGGCGCTTTCCATACCCACCATCGGCATCGGCGCGGGACCCGACTGCGACGGCCAGGTACTGGTGATCCAGGACCTGCTGGGCATGAATAAAGAGTTCAAGCCCAAGTTCGTCAAGCGTTACGCGAATCTGTGTGATACAATCAAGGCCGCTGTGGACACCTATGCCAAAGAGGTGAGGAGTAGGGCTTTCCCGGATGAAGAGCACTGTTTCAAGAGCTAGGAGATTAGGAGTGATGGAAGTCATCACAACACTTAGCGACATGAAGGCCTATGTGAAGGCCGTCAAGCAGCGTGGAGAGACCATCTGCCTCGTGCCCACCATGGGCTACCTGCATAAGGGCCACCTTGACCTCATGCGTGTGGGCAAGACCCTGGCCGACCACCTTGTGATCAGCATCTTCGTAAATCCCACCCAGTTCGGACCCACGGAAGACCTTGCCAAGTATCCCCGCGACTTCGAGCGTGACAGAGAGCTTTCAGAAGGAGTCGGAGTTGAATGCATCTTTTTCCCCGATGCAGCTTTGATGTACCCCGAAGGCTATGCCACCTATGTAAACGTGGAGGGTATCACCAATGTGCTCTGCGGGGCCGCCCGGCCTACCCATTTCAGGGGTGTGACCACCGTGGTGGCAAAGCTCTTCAACATCATCGAACCCGATGTCTCTGTCTTCGGTGAGAAAGACTACCAGCAGCTTACGGTAATCAGGCGCATGGTGGATGACCTCAATATGAGCGTGAAGGTCATTGCCCATCCCACAGTCCGGGAAGAGGACGGCCTGGCCATGAGCTCGCGGAACAAGTACCTGAGCCCTGAACAACGCTTAAACGCCCTTGTGCTCAGCACGGCGCTGATCAAGGCTAAGGATCTTGTGAAGAAGGGGGAGGGCGATGCTTCAAAGATCAGGCAGATGGCCCTGGACATGATTTCATCTACTCCCGAGGCGGCCATTGACTATGTGGAGATCGTACACCCGGACACCCTGGAATGCCTGAGCCATATCGACACGAAAGCCGTCATGGCACTTGCCGTGAGGGTAGGGAACACAAGACTCATCGACAATATGGAGCTGAATAGGTAGTAACTTAAGATTTGTAAGTGGTTTCATTGCGAGCGTAGGGAAGCAATCCTTCTGATTGCTTCGCAGGCATCCCTCCTCGATGCCTCCTCGCAATGACTTAGGCGGTTGGGCAAAGTTATGATGATAACTTATGAAAGAAATTAATGTTTCAAGATACTGTTACCGAAGAATGGGATAAACACTTGCTTTCAGGCTGGTATCCGGTCATGGAAGCAGGAAAATACTTATTTTAGAGGGGGATGAAGTATGACGAAGTCGGAATTGGTTGATGCAATTGCAAAGAAGACAGGCAAGTCAAAGGTAGCATCGGCAACAGTGGTGGATGCCATTCTCGATGCTATCAAGGCCGCTCTGAAGAAGGGCGAGAAGGTTACCTTGGTGGGATTCGGTACATTCGAGGTTGCCAAGAGGGCGGCACGCGAAGGGATCAACCCGCGCACACAGAAGAAGATCAAGATCAAGGCAAGTAAGGTTCCTCGTTTCAAGGCAGGCAAAGCCCTGAAGGAAACAGTCAACAAGGGCAGGTAACTCAATAAGCCATTAAGAAGAGGGCGTTTCATCTTTTCTGAGCAGGATACGATCCGCTCAGAGAAGAGAAACGTCCCTTTTTTTTAAGCAGGATTCAGGACTCAGTATACAAAAATGAAAACCTTTTTAAATGAAATATCTATTGTCGCGCTCAAGCGGCTTACAATGAAATTTTCCGTCCTAATTCACTCGTCACTCAACTCAATCGCCTCTCGGTGATATGCAGCTTCCAGCTTACGGACGTTCTTCAG
>JBEKLI010000086.1:0-7246 GCA_050010275.1 Desulfomonilia bacterium
GTTTTTCTTTGATCAGTCTGTCCATAATGACCAAAAGCAAAGGTTGAGGAAATTAGGAATTGAGGAATTGAAAAAAAATTAATGAATGGAAAAGGCAAAGGAGAAATTTGGAGATTGAGAGATACTCTGAATCCCTCAATTCCTCGACCCCTAAATTTACGTTTTGAATTTTAGACTTCCAGGATCTCTTTTTCCTTGGTTTTGATGATCTCTTCGGCCTTCTCGATGGATTTATCCATGAGTTTTTGAACTTCGTCTTGAAGTTTGAACTGCTCGTCCTCAGAGACGACTTTTTCCTTTTTGGATGTTTTCAGTTGTTCGTTCGCATCCCGACGGATATTCCGCAGGGCCACTTTGCACTCTTCTTCCATGCGCTTGGTGACTTTGACCAGCTCCCGGCGCCTCTCTTCGGTCAGGGGAGGGATGTTAATCCGCACGATTTTCCCATCATTGAGAGGTGTGAGGCCCAGGTCAGATTTTTGAATGGCTTTTTCGATTTCACCCATAATCTTTGAGTCCCAAGGCTGGATCGAAATGGTCCGGCTTTCCGGAACCGAGAGGGAGGCCACCTGCGCGAGCGGAGTGGGTACCCCATAATAATTCACCCGGACGCCGTCCAGCAGGGCCAGGGAAGCGCGTCCCGTCCGTACCCGGCTCAGATCCCGGCGCAGCGCTTCCAGGGATTTTTCCATTTTTGCCTTCAGTTCACCCGTAAAAGCCTCTTTTTTGAACATCCGTTACCCCCGAATGATGGTGCCGACCTTTTGGCCGAGGACCACGCGTTTGATATTGCCCTTCTTTGAACTCATTACCCATTTCTCTTCGTGTATTGCGAAATTGTACCACTTCCAGGCTGAGATTGTCAGCGATCTGATTAATAACAACAGCCATGCTGCTTAAAGTATCAGATGTATTTTCCAGCTCTTCTTGATGACTTTTTATATCATTAAGTTTAGACTCCAGTACATTTTTCTCCGTTATGAGTTGTTCGTATACTTTTTGAGAGACATTACCTTTCTTATAAATCGCATCATTTTTCGCATTAAAAGCCTTCATGCTTGCATTGTAGGAATTAACCTCAGCACTATAGGCTGAGATTTTTTGAGTATATTCAGATTTCAAACTCTCAAACTGGGACTTGACGGAATAATATGAGCCTTTTGTATTACCTATGTTACCGATGATTTTTTTCATCTTGTCTGTTGCTTCCTGCCTGTAGTCATAAACAAAATTAATAGCAAATCCGTTGGAAGAATCTTCCTGGAAAAGCTTGCGCCCCAAAGTATTTTCCCATATGGATGCAGCTTCGTTTATGGCATCCAACACATCCTGGTTGCTCATACCGAAGCGTTCGTCTAGAGAACCTATACGGTACAAGAGTGGTTTGTCACATTCATAAGCGTGACAGGCAGTATTTACAATTAAAATGCAGCAAAGAAGCAATGATGTCGCAAGGAGTATAAACCTGAACTGCCCTGATTTGTCATTGTTTATAATTATATTCTTCATTCTGTAATTTTCGGCAATGGTATTTATATTATTTAATACTGATGATCTTAGGTTGAAATATACAAAGCCTCTCACTTCATGCCAGAGCGTGACACCTGGCACCCATCTAAGGTGGAAGGGCAAGGTAAGAGGACGTGCCAGCCTCATTTTAGGCCGATCCGGACAAATCATCCATTAAAACAGCCTGCTTATTCCCACAATATTTATTCAGTTCCATTAATTCAACATGTTGCATGAGTTTATACACATCCAAAATGAGTGCCACTGCGCCGTCTCCCAGGATGGTGGCGCCGGAGATACCCTCGATGTCTCTGAGGAAGCTGCCCATGGTCTTGATCACTGTCTGGTGCTGGCCGATGACCTTGTCAACCACGAAACCCACCCTTTTGTCCCCGAGCTCGGTGATCACCACCTGATCGATGGAGGGGGTGCCGCCGTTGATACCGAAGACCTCCCGCAAGGGGATGTAGGGGATGATCTCCTCCCGGACCTTGATGAGGTTGCGGCCATGGGCATGTCTTCTCTCTGCGTCGGTCAACTCCACGCACTCCACCACCGCGCCCAGTGGGATGACGAAGGACTCGTTTGCAATATTCACCAGGAGCCCATCGATGATGGCCAGGGTCAGCGGCAGCTTCAGGGTGATGGTGGTGCCCTTGCCCCTGGCGCTGCGGACCTCAACGGTCCCGTTCAGGCCCTCGATGCTACTCCTCACCACATCCATGCCCACCCCCCTGCCGGAAACGCTTGTAACGATCGAGGCGGTGGAGAATCCCGGTGCGAAGATGAGCTCGTGGATTTCATACTCACTCAATGCCGCCTCGTGGGGGATGATGCCCTTCTCGACGGCCTTGGCGCGGATGGCATCCACATCGAGGCCGTTTCCGTCATCGGCGATCGAGATGAGCACATGGGCCCCCGAGTGCCGAGCCGAGAGCTTGATCATGCCTTGGCTGGGCTTTCCGGCGGCAACCCTGGCATCCGGAGACTCGATGCCGTGATCGATGCTGTTGCGTATGAGGTGGACCAGCGGATCCGAGAGCTTGTCGATGACCGTCTTGTCGAGCTCGGTCTCCTCTCCTTCCATCTCGAAGTTGATGTCCTTGCCCAGCGACATTGTCAGATCGCGCACCAGGCGCTTGAACTTTGCGAAGGTCGTGCCGATGGGCAGCATCCTGATCCCCATGGAGATGTCCCGGAGTTCTGCGCTGAGCCTCTCCACCTCTTCGGCTATGCCCAGGAGGTCCGGGTCGCTCTTCCTGGCCGAGAACTGGGTCAGCCGTGCCTGGACCGTGACCAGCTCCCCCACCAGGTTCACCAGCGCATCGAGCCTAGCTGCCGGCACCCGGATGCTCGATGTCTCCTCGGCCGCCGCGCGCTTCTTTCTCAAGGTCCTGACCTGTTCCTGCTCGGCAAGGGCGGAGCGGATCTCCGACTTGTCCACCGTCCCCGCTTCTACCAGCACCTCTCCCAGACGCTTCTGAGTCTTCAGCGCCTTGTCCAGGTCGTCCTTCTGAACGGACCCCCGCTCCAGCAGGATCTCTCCCATCTTCTTATACTCCGCATCATTGTCTTTCGGCGTGAGCGTATCCACGGGCTCTATCGAGATCTCGCTCGAGTCCTCCACAAAGATGAACACGTCCCTGATAGTGTTTATGTCGCTCAAGGTCGTCAGGATGATGTCCCAGCTCGTGTAACAGGCCTCCGGGTCCATTGCCTTAAGGTCCGGCAGGTCGTCCATGTGACAGACGATCGCGCTTTCGCCGAGGTCCTTGAGCTCGTTCAGGAGCGGGATGGGGTTTGTCCCGTTGGCAAAGAGGTCCCTATGCGGCCGGAAGCGGATGCGGAAGGTGGTCAACGGACGGGGTGCCTCCTCCCGGGTTTCAGGGCTGCAAGGCCCCGCAGCGCCTTCATCCAATGGCTCCTCTTCCCGGGGGAGGTAGCCCTTGAAGGCCTGGGCGAGTTCCCGGGTCTTCTCCTCGGATGCTACTGCCAGACCCTGGGAGGCATCCAGCATAGCCTTGATCTGGTCGCAGGAAGACAGGGTCAGACTGATGAGGTCCTGGCTGATCTTGAGGTTCCCATCCCGTATGAGATCATAAACCGTCTCGATGGTGTGGGTGAATGCAGCAATATCATCGAAGCCAAACATGGCCCCTGATCCCTTTAGGGTATGCATAGCCCTGAAGACCCTCCCCACTATACTTAAGTCTTCCGGATGCTGCTCCAGCTCGATGAGGGCGTCTTCAAGGGTTGCAAGGAGCTCGTATGCCTCTTCCCGGTACAGATTTTTCTGTGCGTCCATATCTGCCTTCCTTAATGAAAATGGATTTCTCTTCTCATGAGACCGGATTTTCCCTCCAACCCTTCACCCGAGCAGCCGTTTCACCACGGCAATGAGCTGCTCCGGCTTGAACGGTTTCACGATCCAGCCCGTGGCCCCTGCCTGCTTGCCCGCGTCTTTCTTGTTCATGGCCGATTCGGTGGTGAGCATCACGATGGGCGTAAATTTAAAGGCAGGGTCCGATCTTAAGGCCTGGATCAGCTGGATCCCGTCCACATTGGGCATGTTCAGGTCCGTGATCACCATGTCCACCGTCGTAGACTTTGCCTTGGCGAGCGCGTCCTGGCCGTCGACGGCCTCCACCACATCGTAGCCCTCCTTCTGGAGCGTGAAGGTGACCAGCTGCCGGATGCTCGCCGAGTCGTCTTCGCTCAAGATCTTCTTACCCATCTTCCCCTCCTGTGGCCCACAAGCACAGACCATGGGGTACTCTATCGCAGCCTTCCGCCGTGAGGGCGATTGCAAAAAGCGATCTCACAACACCTCCCGGCAGTTCGCCTGCCATGCGGATGCCTTTATGGGCCAGAGAGTAAGTCTTATGCGCCGAGCACAAGACCTGCAGGCATGCAAGGTCAATGGCTTCGGACCCGGAGAGGTCGATGAGGAGGCTCTCGGCAGAGCCGAGCTCCTTGAGAAGGCAGTCCCTTAATGCAGAGGCATCCTGAATGGACAGGGCCCCCTCCACCTTGAGGATACTCGTATTGTCTTTCTCTTCCATGTGCATTGTCGCCATCGATATCTCCTTTCCCCCTTCTTCGGTCTCAGCCCTTTTCTCTGCTCACTCCCTCTCCATCCCCTTCAAAAAAGCTCTACGTTCTCCCCCAGATCATCTGCAGCCACCCCGTTACCCCGTTGCCCTGCGGCCACCTCCGGTTCCTCCACATGCCTCGTATGTACATTCCGCTCACTCTCCATGGTGTAAAGCTTGTCAATGTCGGTGAGGAACGTGACTGCTGTTTGGATCTGCCTTTCAGGGCTCAAGAAACGTGCGCCATGGGTTATCTCTGAAAGGCTGTTCATAAGATCATCGAGCTCTCCTTCCACTTCCTTATGTACCGATATCTCAGAGGCTGTTGTATAGATCTCCTTCATGAGTGTCTCTCCGTCGCATGTCATTCCTGTCAGGGTGGAAAGGACGGAATCGTTGATCAGGTGAAGCGAGTCGGTGAGGTCGCGGAGGGTGACAACTATCGCATGGACCGTTGTTTGCTGGCTTTCGCGTATCCCTTTCAGGTCACTATCAAAGCTGTCTGATGTGTGCACAAGGGATGAGAGCAGCTCGGATAGGTTCCTGGTTTCTTCTCTGGCATTCTTGGAGAGTTCGTAGATGCCGCCTGATATAGTGTCAAGGGCAGCACCTTCCATGCCGATATGAGCGGCCTTGATCCGTGCATTCAGGGCAATGAGTTGGAGGTTCAGGCCCAAGTTTTCGATCTCGTGTACGAAGCCCGAC
This sequence comes from Desulfomonilia bacterium, assembly GCA_050010275.1. Lineage (GTDB taxonomy): Bacteria > Desulfobacterota > Desulfomonilia > UBA1062 > UBA1062 > MWEI01. Next base: position 5,307 of record JBEKLI010000086.1, read on the forward strand.
ATATCAGAGACCATCACGCTCGATGTGCTGACAGTCTCCGTAAGCATGGCCTGTTCCTGTGCGTTTGCATTGATACTGTCTATTACTGAAGAGATACCGTTGTCCATGTCCTCCATAAAGGAAAGCCCTTCGGTCTCCGATGCCCATGCCACATCGCGTGTTTCATCCAGGATCTGTTCAATGCTTTTTGCAATTGTTTGAAGATTCTGCTTGATCTTGATGACCGCATTCACCAGGTCATCACGTGATTGCTTTATCTGTGCGATCTGAAGATCCACGACTTCACTCACAAGTCCTGAGATCTCATTGCCCTGATGATCAGGAGATGAAACTCTCTTGCTAAGGCTTTCCACCACTTCTTTTACATGTTCGATCTGCTGGCGTGTGATGTCGTGGAATTGAAGAGACATGACGATCTTCTCTATGCTGGATGCGATGCCTTCTGCCCTCTCCGATATGATCTGTGCCGATTGTAAAGCAGAAGCATACTTATCCGAGAGCGCCTTGTGGTTCGCAACCGTTTTATTGAGCATATCCCTTGCCAGGAACCCCTTACCCTTTTTGAACTCCACTACCTTGGAAAGGGCATGGATTATGAAAGACTGTACCTCGGCAGACTGGGACTTGATATGAGAGGATTTTTTTTTGATGGTTTCCGAGAGTCTTTTCACATCATCTATCAGACTGGCAAAGCCTGAGTCATCTGAAAAGATATGAGCATTTTCTACCCGGGTCAGAAAACCGAGCATGCTCAGGTTGAGCACGATCTTATCAAACTCATCAAGGTAGGAGAATACCTTCTTCAGTGTCTCAAGATACTGGTGGAACACAACCTGGATGCGGGAGAAATGCCCCTCAGATTCTCCAAGGTGACTTTTGAGATCCTCAAGGATCAAGGTCAACCCTTCAGTCGCTCTGTTGAGGCCTTCACCGCTCATCATATCTACTACTTCTTTTGAGTTTCCGCACATCTTCTGGGCACGCCCATAATAATCCCGGAGCTTTTCGCCCATGGCAAGAAAGCTCTCTTCATTGGAACTGATAACCCGATCGAGTCTTTCTCTTACCTGGATAAGAGTATCCATCCATGATTTGCACACACCCTGCTCCACCGTGATCTTCTTCATCTGTCCCTCACTGAAGATGTCATGGCAAGGCCTTGTTCCACCTTTGTCACGAATTTCGTGAAGACCTCGCCCGTGTTGGTATTGAAGATCACCTTACGGCCGGTGTTGCCACCCACGTTCCAGGCCTTGAGCTTCAGGTTCTGTTCATGGATGGTCTTCATCGCAGCCTCGATGTTCTTCCTGCCGATCGACATGGAGCCATCATATCTTATGTTAAATATTTCCGATCCTCCGAAGATCTTTACCTCGATATCCTCTCGCCTGATCCTGATCTTATCAAACTGGTCGAGCATCCATGCCATGGAGCTGTCCACGTATTGGAAGATATCGCGAGATAAGGATTTCTTTCTCCTGGCCTCCCTGCGGCTAGGCATCACGGCATGACACATGGCCCCGATCATGGTATGCCGGTGGTACATGATCACTGAGACACACGAACCGAGCACCGTGATCACCCGGGCCGGATCCAGACCAAAGTGAGCCTCGCCGGGCTTCAGGAAGATGGTGGGGAGCTTTTGCACCGGTATGATCTTCCTGTTCATCTAGATCCTCCTCGAAACGGTACTGGCAACAGTCTTCAAGGGGAGAACCATGCCGCTCAATGTCTCGGAGTGTCCGGTGAAAAGGTAACCCCCGCCCACGAGATGCTTGCAGAGGTGGCCCACAACCTTTTCCTGGGTTGCCCTGTCGAAGTATATGAGTACGTTCCTGCAGAAGATGATATCCATCTTCTCCCGCATGCCGAAGTCCTCATGCATGAAATTAAGCTGCCGGAACCTCACCTTTGTCCTCAGTTCAGGAACGATCCTCACT
>JBEKLI010000087.1:0-7246 GCA_050010275.1 Desulfomonilia bacterium
GCCATGGCATTCGCCGCATTAGGCGAGCGCCCTCGCGCCTGGGAACTGCTTGCCATGATCAATCCGATACATCATGCCAGGTCCGCTGGCGAAGTCAGCACCTATAAAGTCGAGCCTTATGTTGTCGCTGCCGATGTCTATGCGCTTTCCCCGCATACCGGCCGCGGCGGCTGGACGTGGTACACGGGCTCGGCTGCCTGGATGTACCGGCTGATCGTGGAATCGCTCCTGGGCCTCAAACTTAATGTGGACAAACTGCGTTTTGCCCCATGCCTCCCCGTGAATGGTTGGGAGACATTCAAGGTCCTTTACCGGTATCGGGAGACGGCCTATCACATCACCGTCCGGCAGACACACGATGTACCCGGCAAGATAAGTGTGGAGGTAGATGGACTCGACCAGGAGGACAATGCGATCCCGCTTATCGACGACCACCAGGAACACACCGTCGAGGTGAGAATATCCTCTGCATTCACCTGAGAGTCATTTTCCTCACAAAGAGACATTTCATCTGATTCTGTGTTTCCAGGATTGGCACGATCTTTTATCTTTGAATGTTAAAAAAACTGAATATTTTGTGCCAAAAGCGGTGATCTCAATCTTTGATGATCAATTTTTGATCCCTGCGATAAATGATCGGTTCCACAAGTCCTGAGAAACTGATGATAATGTGCCATACACAACACTTTGTCCATACTGAATATTTCTGAATATAATCTTCCCTGTTGTGATAATATGGAATCGAAGAAGAATAGTACACAGGGTGAGTGCAAGGGATCTAAAAAAACATGGGCACTGGGATGTTATGGCATATGAGGCTGCTTAAAGGCCTGGCTTCGCTGCGGCTTACCGTGGGGCTTCTGTTCTGGCTTGCCTTCGTGTGCATTCTCGGCACCATCATACCCCAGTATACCTTTCAGTCTTCATCCGGGTCATCAATGATGACGACCATTTTGAGGCTCTTAAGCTTGAACGATGTGTTCCATTCCCTCTGGTTCCTGATCCCCGCGGTTGTCCTCGGTTTGAACGCGGCTGCATGCATGTATTGGAGGAGGAAGTCATTTGCCGGGTCCCGTAAGTTCCCCGCCATGCCCAAAGCCGGATTGTACGGGGTGACGATACCTAAGGAAAACAAACAAGAGAAAATCGGCGCGGATCTGGCAGGCCTGATAGAGGGCAGCTACAGGATAGTTCGGCACGAGAGCGGTAGCAGCCTGACGATCATGGGCGAGAAAGGCAGCCTCCGCATGTATGCCCCGCTCCTTGTACACGGCAGCATCCTTATTATCCTTCTCGGTGTAGCCCTGGGGTTTCTCGGATATAAGGGCTCCATCGAGATCCCTGTCGGTCGGGCATCGGATAACGTCGCGCTGAGCGATGGTACGCTCATGCAGTTGCCCTTTCAGGTACGCTGCGAGGATTTCAAGGTGGAATACTACGACAACGGCATGCCCAGGGAATACCGCTCCGAGATCTCGTTCAGTCAGGCAGGCAGAAATATCGCTCATGCATCCGTCATGGTCAACCACCCGGTGAGCTTTAACCATGTCCTGTTTTCACAGAGCGGATACAATCCGAACTCCATCGCCGTCATAAAGATGAGCACCCCTTCAGGGAGTGAAGAGATAAAGGCACAAGAGGGCTCGGTGATTGAGATGCATGATACCGGGTACCGCATGAAGGTCGTCAGGGTAATGGAGGACGTCATGCACCTGGGCCCAGCCGTACAGCTCATTATCGAGACCCCGAACGATCAAAAGGAACTGTGGATATTCAAACAGTTTGAACGGATCCAGGCAATTCACCCCGGGATCACTGAAAAGATGCCCGAGTTCAATCCTTCCCTCCTCAAGCCTTACACCTTCACGCTTGAGGCCATCACCGGCAGCTATACTACAATTCTCGGCATCAACAGCGACCCGGGTGTTCCCCTTGTCGGGCTCGGAGCCATTGTCTTTCTCTTCGGCGTCATCATAGCCTTCATGGTGGTCCATGAAAGGATCTGGATCGACATTGAGGAGGGGTCTGCGAATCTGATGATACATGTTGCACGGCGTTTAAACGGAAGGCCTGCGGCAATTGATAGCCGCATCCTTAAGCACCTGGAGCGCCTGGCAGGGGGGAAGCCGTGAATACCACCATCCTCGCTTCAGTCACCTTCATATACCTCGCGTCCTTTGTGGCGTTCCTTGTCGGAGGGATTACAGGCCGGGGCTCATGGGGGCGCTCCGGAAGGATTATCGCCATAATGGGCTTGCTCTTCCATACCGTCGGCCTCGTCATGCGCTGGGTCGAATCGCACCAGGCAGGCATGGGCCATGCCCCGCTGTCGAACTTCTATGAGTCCCTGGTCTTTTTCTCCTGGGCCGTATGCCTCTTCTACCTGCTCTATACCTTAAAGGATGCGAAGGCGCTCATCGGTGTCTTCATGATGAGCGTTGCCTTCCTGCTTATGGCCTATGCATCCTTCTCCCCCACCGTGGATACCCGAATCCAGCCTCTGATCCCTGCGCTCAAGAGTAACTGGCTCATCATCCATGTGGTCACATGCTTCCTGGGGTATGCAGCCTTTTTCATGGCCTCTTCGTTCGGGATCATCTCTCTGGTGAAAAAAGACTCGGCCGAAATACAGGCCTCTGTACGTGATATGCTCGAGAAGAGCCTCAAGACCGGGTTCATCCTGTTCACGTTCGGCATCATCACCGGCTCGGTGTGGGCGCACTTTGCCTGGGGGAGGTACTGGGGCTGGGACCCAAAGGAGACCTGGGCGCTCATCACCTGGTTTATCTATGCAGCCGCCATACACGTGCGCGTCATAGACGGCTCTGTGAGCAGGCGTGTTGCCGTCATAACCATCATCGGCCTGGTGAGCGTCCTCTTCACCTATTTCGGGGTGAACTACCTGCCGGGCCTGCACAGCTATCAATAGCTTTTCTGTATGAGAGATATAATCTCTTGATACTTTCGGCGTAAGACATTACAGGTAACCTGAAATTATCATATTGCAAGAGGAGAATGATTCCATGAAGACAACAAGCCGACTTTCAAAGATAAGCCTCAAGACCATGCCGCTTCTGGCCGCCTGCATGATTGCCTTTGCCGCTCCACCTAATGCCAGGGCCGACTCGGCAAGTGAGATCAACGTGGGCGCCGACGCCTCCCTGGCGAGCTTCTCAAAGAATGTTAATGGAGCCAAGGAATTCCTCCAGGCATCCAAGGGGGTCCTCGTATTCCCGAAGGTCTATAAGGCGGGCTTTTTCTGGTTGGGGGGCGAGTATGGTGAAGGGGCGCTGCGTATCGACGGGAAGACCACGGACTATTATAATATTGCCGCAGGTTCCTTGGGTCCGCAGCTCGGCGCCCAGGTCAAGACCGTGATACTCGTGTTCCTCCAGCAGGAGGCACTGGAGCAGTTCCGCAAGAGTGAGGGGTGGAAGGCCGGCATAGACGGATCTATTGCCGTGGCTAATGTCGGTGTCGGCCAGGCCATTGACTCGACCACCTTCAAGGAGCCCATCATCGCTTTCATCATTGACCAGAAAGGGCTTATGTATAACCTCACGCTGGAGGGTGCGAAATTCACAAAGATCAGCAAGTGACACAACAAAACCATCATCCAGGCGCAGTAGCGTTTTATTTTCCTTCTTTTTCATGGGAGACAGCGTGAGGATTCCGTGAAGGTCGCACTGATACAGTTGCCGCTGCAATCGCATGACTATGTCTATTCCCTGGAGAACATACCTCTGGCTGCCGGCTATCTTAAGTCTTATGCATCAGCCCGGAATGCGCCTGCGGATATCGTCATCTGTCCTCAAGACATCGCAAACTTAGGCGGTGATGCCGCCGTCCTTCACTGGGTCGAGCATGTCAAGCCCGACATGGTGGGGTTCAGCTGCTATTTGTGGAATGTTCAGCGCACTCTTCACCTCTGCAGCCTGATCAGACAGCGCCCGGAGGATTGCCTTATCGTGCTGGGCGGGCCCGAGGTAACCACTGACAATGATTTCCTTGCAAGCCATGACTGCTTCGACTTCGGCGTGGTGGGAGAGGGCGAGGAGACCTTTGTGGAGCTGATCTGTTCGGTGGCCGATGGGCAAAGGGATTTCCCTGGGGTCAAGGGACTGATTGTGCGCCGGGACTCGAAGGTGCTCTTTTCGGGCAGGCGCAGCCGGATGAAGGATCTGGATGCCATACCATCGCCCTATCTGAAGGGCTTCATCGGTCCTTCTCTGAACCGCAGCATGCTCCTGGAGACGGTCCGGGGATGCCCCATGAGGTGTACCTACTGCTACTACCACAAGAGTTCCTCGCATGTGCGCACGTTCGCCATCGAACGGATCAACGAGGAGTTCACCCGGGCACGAAACGCTCGGTTGGGCGAGGTGACGATCATTGATCCGTGTTTTGCCAGGAGGCCCGATCTTGATTCACTCCTGGCTGCTTTAGCCTCGGTACGATCCGGCAGACTCCGTTTCAGCTGCGAGTTGAACGCAGAGGACCTCACCCCCGGGATCGTCGATGATCTGGTGAGGGCAGGGCTGGTACATGTGGAGATAGGGCTGCAGAGCACCAATGAAAAGGCATTGCGCACTATCGGCCGCCGCTTCATGAGAGATGCCTTCATCCGTGGCGTAAAGATGCTGCGTTCATCAGGCGTGCGGGTCATGACCGATATCATGGCCGGGCTGCCCGGAGACACCCTTGATGATGTGAAGCGCTCCATCGACTTCGTGCTCACGGAAGACCTCTGCGATGATTTAAGCCTCTATCCCTTGAGCATTCTGCCGGGAACGCTGCTCAGACGGCAGGCACGGCGCCTCGGCATCAATTACCAGTGCGAACCGCCTTATCTCGTTACTCAGACTCTCGATATGGGCTGTGAAGACATCCGCGAGGCCTTTCGCTATGCCGAAGATGCGACCGGCAGGGATTTCTTCCCCGTAGAGCTTCCGCGTATGGATAGCAGCACAGTGCGCAGAGAAGGTACAATCATCCACCGGATCGTCATAGATAACAAAGGCGACGGCCCTGATGTTTCTCCTGACGAGATCGGACAGGCCCTGTGCATCAAGGTCCACAGCCATGACTTCATAAGCACTCAGGAATCTCTCAAAGAAAGGGTGCAGGCGCTCCTTACCAAGAACCCTTTCACCCTGGTGAGCTGGGTCATGCCTGAAGAGTCATATCGCGGCAGCGAGACAATCGAATGCCTCTCCTGCCTGTGCAGTAAAGTAGTGCATCCGTCTGATCGCGAATACATGTCCACCTACACCCAAATGAGTTCCTGCCGGCTTTTTCTTGAAGGCAAGACCACCTCGGGAGGGGTCATATACACCCAGGTACCCCTTCATCCTGATGCATCGAGACCCATCTGGGCCGGTCTGCCTGTAGATGCCGGGCCCGAAGAGGAGCGGCTGCACAGAGAGCGTATGGAGGGGCTCCTGGGATTCAGGCCTGATATCCGCTATCACGATCTGGAAGGCACCTCACCTAAAGTCCTTGATGATCTGCTCTCTTCGAGATATATCAAGCCTTAAGTGCATGGGAAATTTCTCCAGGATTCCCGCCTACGCGGAAATGACGTGCTCAGACCATATAGGGCGGGGCTTTTAGAGAAACCCGTAAAACTTATAATCAGTAATACTCCATAAGCCCGGAGCGGAGCGCCTCGGCCTGGATGATCTTCTGCCACTTCTTTTGAAGGGCATCGGATGAGTCGATGGATAAGGCCATCCCATAGACAGCGTCCATATCCATGGGGGCCGGGTTCTCCAGGAATGACGCCCTGAAGAGCTCGATCTCGGACCCCGAGAGCTCGATTTCACTCAATGCGGTGGCCCGTTCAACCACGATCTTCTTTCCCGATGCAAGCCTGATCTCCTTGAACGGGTTCCGGTAGGTTATTCCGGGCCGCATGGAGACGAGTGCATAGGACAGCTTCACCGCATCAGGCAGAGGATTGATGAGCATAAAGGGCAATGCCGCAACCGAGAGCCTGCCCTTATCAGCGCTCAAGGACCACTGTGCAGGGTCACACGCTTTGGACACAAGATCAGCCGTGATATGCGCGATTGTTTCGGGCTTCCCCTCGATGCGGATCATCCTGATCATGCCCGCATCCGTCACGTCATCGAACGGCTTTGCCATGAGAGGGGCCCATCTCCTCCGTGAGGATCTGGTCTGGAACCGGTTGCGGTAGACCAGCGAGCAGTAGTTGATGCCCGGTCCGATCCCCTCTTCCATGGCGCATCTCAAGAGCCTAAGCGCGGTGAGCTCGGATTCGAGGATGCCGATCTGAGGACCGTGGAGAAAGGTATACCCGCGGCCGGCAAGGTGTTTGACGTTGTATTTCGTGCAGCGGATCTGGTGGAGGTTCAGGAAGGATATCCCGGAGTCGGCCATTTCCCTGATCTTCGCCTTCATGACTTCATAATCTTCGGGTATGGCCGGTATCTCGACGGTGACGTTTCCGATGAAGCGGGATGCCGTCCGCGCCTTGGCAAGGTCGTACGCGGTTGCGGTGATGTTGAACCGGATTTCATCTAGACCTGCATCGGCGAGCTTTCTGAACTTGTCCTCGGTGGCCAGGGTGCCGTTGGTATAGAGCCAGAGGTAAATGCCGCCGCCGAAGCGGTCCTTGATGTGTTTGACGAACGAGACTGTCTTATCAAAGGTAAGCAGGGGCTCTCCGCCGCTGATACTTGCGCCCGTGAACCCGAACTCCTCGAGGTAGTCTGCATAGTCGGCAGGCGATGTGAAGGTGAGCGTGCTTGTTCCGGGCTCATCCCGGTTGTCCTGACTGGCGGGGCAGAAGAAGCACCCGGCATTGCACAGGTTGTTGATGAACAGGCAGGACCATGACCCTTCTCCGCAGAGCCGGCAGCCCGGAGATAGTTCTCTGGAAAAAGGCTTGGTGTCGTTGAATGCAAAGAGGCCGTTTTTACCGATCCCTTCCAGCAGGTTCTGTCTCAAGCCTTCTGATTCCGCAGCATCCTGCGGACCGAGCCACTTCATCGCAGCTGCATCGGGGCCATATTCATCCGAGTTGCTCTGGATAATGGCGGCACGGTCGAGTTCTGGTATAAGCATGGATATTTTTTTCATGAGACTTTGTGCAGAGGGATGTCCTTAAGAAGCCTGTTGGCCGGAGAACCCTCCATGACCCTGCTGAACTCCGGTTCGAGCGACGGTTTCGTCACCATCTGGATCACCGATATCGTCGATACCGCCGGCAGCGTGCCCGGCT
>JBEKLI010000088.1:0-7220 GCA_050010275.1 Desulfomonilia bacterium
GTAAAATACATCGATGAATGAATGCTTGAAGACCTTTATCGCCTCCCTGTGTATTACCAGCATCTCCCTGCGAATGAGGGCAAGATTGTGAAGCTCATTGAACTTATCCACAAGGGAGTTGTATTCTTCAATGCTTCGAGCCTGATCCATAAGTGCCTCAAGTTCCTTGAGCTGATTCAGAACGGACTCGAGTTGATAACCCGAGTGTCCCAGGGCCTTGGCCATCTCCTCAAGGATCTCTTCTTGCGTCTTGTCAACGCTGTCTTTCGCCACATCTTGGCCTATAACACACAAGATCCCTGCCGCGAAAGACCTCGGACGATCTCCTGAGCAGAAGCAAGAGGAAACATACAGCTAGTATATTCTATGTAGCGATTATATGATAAGATCATGATGTCCTTGCGGATAAAGAATCTCCTTCCGAAATCCGATAAGCAAGCATATGCGGAGGGTTAAATGAATCTTGATATATTCTCAGAACACATCGACACCACGATCCAGTCCCTGGGGAAACCGACTATAGAGTCCCCAGTGAGGGGAACCACGATCTTTGTTGAAGATAATGAGCGGGTTATCATCGATACCTCGCTGGCATTTTTCAATAGGTGTTCAAGCGGCGATTCTGCGCCGATGTCTTTTGAGCTGGCAGGACCCCGCAGGAAGATATTCTTTGATCCTTCCAAGACCAAGTGCGGCATTGTGACATGCGGTGGACTCTGTCCAGGCATCAATGATGTGATCAGGAGCATTGTGCTCGAGCTCTACCATGCCTACAGCGTGGAGAATATTTACGGTATCACGTATGGACTCCAGGGGTTCATCCCGAAATACAAGCATCCGCTCGTCGAACTGACTCCTGCATATGTTGAGCACATCCATGGAATGGGAGGCACCGTGCTCGGATCCTCTCGTGGGTCTGAGGATATTTCAGAGATCGTTGATGCCATCGAACGGTTGAATATGAATATCGTGTTCTTCATCGGTGGCGACGGTACCTTGAAGGCATCCTCCGCAGTAGCAAAGGAGGCCCTGAACCGTGGATTCAAGTGCTCGATCATCACGGTGCCCAAGACCATAGATAATGACATCTATTTCGTCTCCAAGACATTCGGTTTCGATACCGCCGTGGAGGAGGCCAGGAGGGTGATCCAGAGCGCACATGTGGAGGCGAGGGGGGCACCGAACGGCATCGGGCTTGTCAAGGTAATGGGCAGGGATTCAGGATTCATTGCAGCCAATGCCGCCCTTGCATCTCGGGATGCCAACTTCGTGCTCGTGCCCGAGGAGGACTTTGATCTTGATGGAGATAATGGCTTCCTGGCGACGCTCGAGATAAGACTCAATTCAAGAGGCCATGCCGTGGTCGTAGTGGCCGAAGGTGCCGGCCAGAAGTTCTTCAAGGATCTCCCTGAAGAGAAAGACGCCTCCGGTAATGTAAAAAAACATGATATTGGTCAATATCTCAAGGAGCAGATCGAACGCTACTTTCGAACCCATGATATGCCCATGAATCTCAAGTACCTCGAACCAAGCTATATGATTCGGAGCGTGGTTGCGAATGCAGCCGACTCCATCTTTTGCGGGTTCCTTGCCCAGATGGCGGTCCACGCCGGAATGAGCGGAAAAACCGATATGTTGATTGGGTTGTGGAATAATGTATATGTACATATACCCAATGCAATCTGTATGAAGGGAAGAAAGACGATCGATACAAACGGGCCTTTGTGGATGAGCGTTAGGGAATCAACAGGGCAGCCCATCATGAGGAATTAGAGGATAGTCCTACAAGGGGCCTGGGCTTTGATCGAAAAGGAGCTGGCTATGGATGAGAAAATTTTATTAGAAGATGATATCATTGATCTTACTGACCTTCTGGAGGAAGGCAGCCCACCCAAGAAGCCCAAACAGGCTGAAGTCAAGAGGAAGATGGTGAATGAACCCGATTCCTTTGATCTTGGTAAGGAGATCTCTATGGATTATGACGTATCCGTTGAAGAGATCGAGCATGATAGCACCTTGCTTATGGATGGGCCCCCCCTGGATCTTGATAAAAAGCCACTTGAACAGACCAATGTCAAGAGCGATGCGGACGATCTCTTGAAGGAGCCCCTGTTGGATATTGAGGCCGAGATCGATCTGGCAATAAAGGACAAGTTCGAGGATGTAGGTCTGACATCTAAAGAAGAGGAAGCGCTTCTGAATGAAGGACCGGCAGAGGAGGTGCCCCCTATCATAGAAGGGGGGCCGGCATCCCCGAAAGAAGAGGTTCTGGCCCCGATGGAAGAGCCTGCAAGGGTTGAGAGGGTTTCTATACCTGAGATTGAACCCTCACCAACAGAGGAACCGTTAAATGTCCTGCCGGAAATGCCGAAGTCCGACATCCCTGTGGATATGCCTACCGAGGCTATTCTGGATGCAGTGATCAGTGAATTCAGAAAAGAAATGCCCGCACTCCTGGAAGGTATTGTCAGGCCTGTGGTGAAGGAACTGCTCCAGGAAATCATCTCCTCGACCCGTGAAGTGATTCCCGGGATTGTTGAGAAAGTGATCCAAGAGGAAATCGAAAAGCTCAAGAAGCTCTAGGATGCTTTAAGGTTAAGGGGCGGCGGGTATCTGTTTGGGCAAGGTCCTCTGACACCTATCAGAAAACTCCGGCACTCAGATAAAGGTGTTGGAGTTTTCTGTTTAAAACAAGATCCGGCAGACGATCACTTTAAGGTTTTTCACTAACTATTCGTTCAATCATATAGCACCTGCAGAGAACACCTGAGAGGCTTTTGCCTTTTACGGTCTTTTCATGCTATGAGATGTGCCACAACCAAGCAGGAGTGCGAGATGCTCGACAAAGACTATGACCCCAAAGATTTTGAGCAGAAATGGTATGAGATTTGGCTTGAGAAGAAGTATTTTCACGCAAGTGAATATGATGGAACAAGGCCTGCTTATACAATCGTAATCCCACCCCCCAATGTTACGGGTGTTCTCCACATGGGACATGCGCTGAATAATACCCTTCAGGATATCATGATCCGCTACAAGCGTATGGATGGATATAATTCTTTGTGGATGCCCGGTACTGACCATGCGGGTATTGCTACACAAAACGTGGTGGAAAAGTCCTTGTTGGAGAAAGGGATCTCAAGGCATGATTTGGGAAGGGATGCCTTCATATCAGAGGTCTGGAAGTGGAGGGAAAAGCACGGAGGCCTCATCATCAGTCAGCTTAAGAGGCTGGGTGCCTCCTGCGACTGGGACCGGACCCGCTTCACAATGGACGAAGGTCTCTCGAATGCAGTCAGAAAGGTCTTTGTCACACTGTATGAAGATGGCCTGATTTACCGGAGCAATTATATCGTAAACTGGTGCCCGCGGTGCCACAGCGCCATATCCGACCTGGAGGTGGAGCACGAGGAGGAGGACGGCCATCTTTGGCATATCAGGTATCCCCTTGCTGACGGTAGTGGTGAGGTTGTGGTGGCTACCACCAGGCCTGAGACCATGCTCGGTGATACCGCCGTGGCAGTCAACCCTGATGACGAGCGATATAAAGCAATGATTGGAAAGGACCTTATCCTGCCTGTCATGAACCGCCGAATCCCCATTATTGCCGATGTGCTGGTGGATAAAGAATTCGGTACGGGCGCCGTTAAGGTCACTCCCGCTCACGACCTCAACGACTATGAGATGAGCCTGCGCCACGGGCTTGAGGTCATTGTGATCATCGATGAATCCGGGAATATGAACGTCAATGCCGGGCAATATAGAGGCCTCGACCGGTTTGAGTGCAGAAAGCAGCTGGAGAAGGATCTGGAGGAACAAGGATTCCTCGTGGACAAGACCCATTACCGGGTACCGGTGGGGAAGTGCTACCGGTGCAAGACCACCATTGAGCCCTATCTCTCAAAGCAATGGTTCGTCAAAACCAGGCCATTGGCCGAAGAGGCAATCAGGGCCGTACAAGACGGCAGGACGAGGATTATCCCCAAACAATGGGAAAAGGTTTACTATGAATGGATGAACAACATCCGCGACTGGTGCATCTCACGCCAGATCTGGTGGGGGCACAGGATCCCGGCCTGGTACTGCGATGACTGTGAGGAGGTCATCGTAAGTGAGACCGAACCTAAGCAATGCACCAATTGTAAATCCGGCAATCTCAGGCAGGAAACCGACGTACTCGACACCTGGTTCTCCTCTGGATTGTGGCCTTTCTCCACCTTGGGTTGGCCGGATCAGACAGACACCTTGAAGCGATTTTACCCCACGGATGTTCTCATCACCGGGTTTGACATCCTCTTCTTCTGGGTGGCAAGGATGATGATGCTCGGCCTTAGGTTCATGAACGATGTACCATTTAGGGATGTTTACCTCCATGCCCTGGTGCGCGACGAACAGGGGCAGAAGATGAGTAAATCTAAGGGAAACATCGTGGACCCCATCGTGGAAATGGACAAGTACGGGGCGGATGCCTTCAGGTTTGCGCTGACCGCCTTTGCCGCCATGGGGAGAGATGTGCGCATTAGCGAAAAGCGTATACAAGGGTATCGCTTCTTCATCAACAAGATCTGGAATGCAGGTAAATTCGTTTTGAGCAATATACAGGACTTTGAACCGAAAGATGTAGCCCTTGACACGGCAAAACTCGGGCTTGCTGAAAAATGGATCCTGACCGAGCTGAACAAGACCATCCGGGATGCTAGGTCCGCCCTTGATGAATACCGCTATAACGATGCTGCGGATATCCTCTACCAGTTCACCTGGCACACCTTCTGTGACTGGTACATCGAGCTCTCCAAGTCCATGCTGAACACCGAGGGTGTGCAGTACACCAAGTGGGTGCTTCACTACGTACTGAAGGCTATACTTGAGCTGTTGCATCCCATCATTCCCTTTGTAACCGAGGAGATCTGGCAGTGTCTGCCCGGAAGAGAAGGAGAATCCATCGTAATCGCATCATATCCGAAGGAGCGGAGTGATTTCAGCTTCACCAGCGATGCCGAGCTCATGAGCTATATTATTGAGATTATTTCCGGTGTACGCAGTATACGGGGCGAGACTGGCATATCTCCTGCTGTGTTGCTTGATGTAGTCATCCGGGCTATTGACCCGAGGCTTAAGGGTCTTCTCGATGCCAATAGTGTGCATATCAAGGACTTGGCACGGGTATCCCGGGTTGGATTCATCACCGATGAGACCGAGCGCCCGAAGAAATGTGCCCTGGCTGTGAGAAAAGGACTCGAGGTCTATGTACCCTTGGAAGGGGTGATTGATATAGAAAAAGAAGTTGACCGCCTTACTAAGCAGATGGGTAAGGTAAAGAAGGAGCTTGAGGAGAAACTCAAGAAGCTTTCTAACCCTAACTTTGTTCAAAAAGCCAAGAGGGAAGTTGTGGAAGAGCAGATTAAGATAAAGGAAGGCCTAGAGTTCGAGCTTAAGAGTCTCCAAAAGGCCTATACGTTGCTTCAAGGGTAATGAACCTACTGAAATTAAAGGGACTGATTACAGAGGCCATAGAGCTCGCAGAGGTGGACTCCACCAACCAATATGCCCTGAATGCAGGCAGACCCGGCCTGCTTGTCCGCTCCCGTGTCCAGACTGCAGGCAGTGGCAGAAGGGGCAGGACATGGTACTCATCAAAAGGCGAAAATGTATACATGACTGTTACCTTGACGCCACCTGAAGAACGCTACCCCATAATTACCGGCATTGCCGTCCGGGCCGCTCTGGAAAGCTTACTTCCCATTCAGTCAGTAGCCATCAAATGGCCCAATGATATAGTTATCTCGGGAAAGAAGGTATGCGGGATCCTCTGCGAGGCCAGAGGGGCCATAACAGCTATCGGTATTGGTGTCAATGTGAACCAACAGGCATGGCCTGGAGAGCTCGAGCATAGGGCCATTTCTCTAAAGCAGGTGTCGCAGCGGGATTTCAGCATTGATGAGGTGACTGAAGTGATAGCGGAAAATCTCTGCAGATGGATAGAGGTGTTTCGCAGCCGGGGGTTTGGTCCGATTAGGGATGAGTTTTTATGCCATGGAATGCTTAAGGGATATGATGTTTATAATGACAAGGGTCATAGATGCACCATAATCGACATCACGATGGATGGTCACCTCGTTATCGATGTGGATGGTAAGAGAAATATCCTCGTACATGAACCTGTGTCCCTGGGATGGGACAAGGATGTATAAGACTCTGGATTTTTAGATTAACCTTACAGGATTGATTTCTTTTTTCTCTCCCGGTAAGCATTATGACTTCCCGGTGCTCCCATAGGCCGGCACTTGTCTTTTCAATGGTTGAAGCTAACATAGTATCCGGGAGAGAATATGCGCATAGACAGAAATATCAAAGAGAGAGGGCATGATCCGTACAGCGAAGGTCGCAAACATGCCGAAGGTGCATACTGCCCGGAATGCCACGCCGTCTATCAGGGAGGCAGGTGGGTTTGGCCGGAGGGGCCTGTTTCTTTGGGCCAACCTCTCCTTTGTTCCTCATGCAGGAGGATCAGGGATGACTTTCCAGCAGGTGAGCTCTATCTGTCGGGCAAATATCTGATAAAGCACAAAAAAGAGATTGAAAACCTGATCCATAAGATTGCCAAGGAAGCCAGAGAGAGATCACCGCTCAAGAGGATGATGGATATTAAAAAACAAGACCAGGGCTTGTGTGTGAGATTGACCGATGACCATCTTGCACGTCACATAGGAGATGCTATTTTCCGTGCTTATAAGGGGGACCTGCAGCTCAAATACTCTGATGAGCAGAAGTTTGTACGGCTCTACTGGCACCGCGACGAATGAAAAGGCTTCTTGTCATCAATGCCGATGACTTAGGCTTAAGTCCAGACATAAATTCCGGAATATTGTGGGGCATTGGGCAGGGCTTTATCAGCGACACCTCAGTGATGGTCAAGGCCCCGTATGCCGAGCCTGCAATACGAGGGCTCAAGGCGTTAGGCATTAAGCATACGGGTATCCATATCAACCTGGATGATATGCTCGGTTGGAAGCCGGGAGGCATTGAACTCAAGTCAAGGCCAGCCCTCATGGAGATGTTAGATGACCAGGATTTTATGAGGGAGTGCACCCGTGAGGCTCGGGAACAGATCGAGATCTTCTTGTCTTTCGGCCTTATACCCACACACTTAGACACCCACCATCATGTGCATGGGTTCTCATCCATCTTTGAAGTTCTTGCAGGTCACTTGATAGAATATG
>JBEKLI010000089.1:0-7183 GCA_050010275.1 Desulfomonilia bacterium
TGCACCGCACCGCTTCCGACGATTGGCACAGACAACATCTCCGGCGATCCACAGTTTGTGAATCCCACTGGCGGCGATTTTCATTTGCAAACCAACTCGCCTTGCATCAATGCCGGCAGTTCCAACGCCGTCGGATCTGTCGATTTGGATGGCAACCCGCGTATTGTCGGAGGTTTTGTGGACATGGGGGCGTATGAGTATCAACTCCCCGCGCCGGTTCCAGTGAGTCCAAGCATTCAGGCTACTTACACCGGAGTTTCCACGGGAATTGTGGTCGGCTTCACGGGACAAATTACCGGTCACGCAACTGTCAGCCGTTGGGACTTTGGCGACGGGACTGTGATCAGCAATCAATTGCCAAGTGTTTCACATAGTTGGACGGCCCCGGGGGATTATGTGGCCGCTTTATGGGCATATAACAACAGCTATCCAAATGGTGTGAGCGCAACGGTGATAATCCATGTACTGGAAAACCCAATGTATTATGTGTCACAGAACAGTACCAATCCAGTCGCACCTTATCTCTCTTGGGACACAGCTGCCACGAATATCCAAGACGCTGTCGATGCCGGTTTCCACAACATCGGCATCGACCTGATCTACGACCTGCCCGGCCAAACGTTTCAGCAGTGGCAGGATTCCCTCATCAAGGGCTTAAGCCTTGAACCCGCCCATCTGTCCTGCTATGAACTGGAGCTCAAACCCCACACACCGCTGGGTCTCAGGTGCGAAAAGGGTGAATTTCCACTCCGCACGGAAGACGCCCGCCGTGATTTCTTCATGAGAACCTCCGAGCTCCTGGAGGAATCGGGTTACATCCACTATGAAATCTCCAACTTCGCACGAGGCATGGACAAGGCATCAAGGCACAACCAAAAATACTGGGACCATACGCCCTACCTTGGCCTCGGGCCTTCGGCCCATTCTTTCAAAGCACAGCGGCGCTGGTGGAACCATGAATCCCTGCATGACTACATTTCCAACCTCGAGGGCTCTTTACTGCCTGTAGGCGGTTCAGAAGAGCTCACCAGCGAACAGCTGCGCTTAGAAGCCTTGTTTCTCGGACTGAGGACAAGGAAAGGGATCGACCTTGTTCAGTACCAGCTCCGATATGGCTATGATCTCATGGAGGAAAAGGGCCCTGTGCTGAAGGAGCTGAGCAGGACAGGTCTCATCGAGATCGGATGCGGCTGTATCCGCCCCACCCGCTCCGGCATGGCCGTAGCGGACAGCCTTGCGCTGCTGTAGAACCCGCTGCATCGTTTCAATGCCGGAATTTCCTTAAACCCATTTTTTCCTCCCGGCCTTGACAAGGGAACAGCAACGCTTACTCTACAGTGGATAACCGGCTATTGTCGAGGGCAGCATGCCCGGATGATATCCGGATAATCGGAAATCTTTAAAATAAGAGTGATCATTGGTGATCAAAAGACGGAGCCGTATATGACAACAGTCGCAAATATCGTTGTAGCACTGGTGGCCGTTCTGCACCTCTATTTCCTTGCCCTTGAGATGTTCTTCTGGGACAAACCATTGGGTCGTCGAATCTTCGGTCTGAATCAGGAATTCTCTGCTGCTTCAAAGGCACTTGCCGCAAATCAGGGTTTGTACAACGGCTTTCTCGCAGCAGGGCTTGTCTGGGGCCTGAGTCTCGGCATTGCGGGGAACCCGATCAAGATCTTCTTTCTTGGTTGCGTCATTGTTGCCGGGATCTTTGGGGCCGCCACTGCCGATCGCAAGATACTCTGGGTTCAAGCACTTCCGGGTGCAGTGGCGATGGCGTTGGTATGGCTCTCTTGATGAGAGCCTCTACGGGTCAGGCCGCCGTCTTCGATTTCAAGAAGCGACGCAGTAAAAAAATATCATAAAAACTTGTAACCTTTTTTCATGGGAAGACCTATAGCGGTATAGGTCTGACACGGCCCCAGAATCTTATTCCAACAGGTATTCCGAAAAGTGAAAGAACGATCTTCAATTTGAAGGACTAAAAGGGTTTGATCTCGGAATCGCGCCCCAGATCTTCAAGTACGGCGTTGTCCTCATGGTAGGGGTCTTTTTTGAAATAGATAACGCCGCCTTCGTCCACCGTCACCGTCCAGTACAGCAGAAGTATGGCAACAGGCCTGGGCAGGGGGACATCCCGGGTTTTTCCCGTTTCAATTGCCTTCATGATATTATCAAGATTCCACTTTGACGGATCATTCAGCAGCAGTTCCGCCAGCTCGAATGGTTTCTCCAGGCGGATGCAACCCGAGCTGAATGTCCTGTCCTCTTTTTCGAACAGTTCTTTATGCGGGGTGTCGTGCAGGTACACAAGATATCGATTAGGGAAGGAGATCTTGAGGCGGCCAAGGGCGCTGGCCTCCCCGGGGTTCTGTCTGAGTGTGTAAGGGAACGGCCTGCCGGGGTACAGCGACCAGTTGATAGTCTTCGGGTTTACCTCTCTGCCCTTGCCGTCCAAGACCGCAATGTTTTTTCCCCGGAGGTAGCCCATGTCCTTCCGGACGGCCGGCAATATATCTTTTACAAAGATAGTCGGCGGTACCACCCATGGCGGATTGAACTCTATATACGTAATGCTCGACTTGAACACCGGCGTGTCCCGATAGGGCTGCCCCACCTGTGCCCTGCAGGACCATATGATCTTGTTGTCTTTTTGGAAAAACACTTGGAAACCCGCTATGTCGACGAGGACGAACATGTCGCCGAGGTCGTGGAGCACCCACCTGGCGCGCTCGAGGTTCACACGGATCTGGTCGATGCGGTCCTCCACCGGCACATTCAAGGCCTCCAGGGTCCCTTTCCCCATTACACCATCTTCCTTCAAGCCATGCCTGTGCTGAAAGTGGATGAGCGCCTGCTTGAGAGCTCCATCGAAGGTCATGGGGTCATATGCCGCTTTCCCCTGCAGATCTCCGGTTACGGCCAGGCGCTTGCCCAGCGTTTTAACCCGTGGGTCTATCATGCCTTTTCTCAGTGTCCGGCCTGACGGCACCGCTTCCAAACCGCCGAGGGCCTTTATGGCGCGATACTCGGCAAGCGCCGTTTTCAGGCGGGAGTAAAACGGGTGGCGTATCTTCCATTTGTTGATCGTTTGCGTAATGGAGGGTGATTCGATGGCCTTCTCAATGAATGAGACAGGGTCGGCATCATCTATCTTCCTGTCGAGATTCCACTGCGGGTGATGCGACACAGGGTCCTCCTTGCCGCAGTTGGAATGGTTGGCGAGCCGGATAAAGGCGTCGGTGAGGAGCAGGTCACGGGATGCAGCGGGCAACGGATCAGAGGATGTCCCGGCATCGATCATCGCCTGCCGGATCTCGTCCAGATGATAATCCTGCGGGTCAAGGCCGTCTTCGTACGTCTCTTCTATTGCATGAATGAGCTCATCTATTGCTTGAGGTTTCACCCAGATCGGGCGAAAGCCGCGCCGTTCATAGAGCTCGGGCATGACCCTCAGAGACGAGATCTGACAGGTGCCCACGGTGAGCCCGCCGGCAACCGGCGTCCCCCCAAGCTTCTCCCGGAGTATCCCGGCAATGGCGTCATCTGGGGACTGGGCGCGGCCCATAGCGGAGGGCAAAAGGATATAGACCAGCAGAAGGGCGGCAAGAATTCTCTGTGACATGTTTTTCACTCTCTTAAATACAGGGAAAGTGGCTGGCGATCTCAGCATCCCTTGTTGCCGGTATGCCCTCGGTCTACCAGTATCGTACCCGCCCGACATCCACATGGATGAAGTCGGAGCCGGGGTAGTAACCCACTCCACCGCCTTTCAGTGACACCGCCGTTCGATGCAGGGACGAAAGGCTGCACCCGGGCAGGCGGATATCCGCGGCTTTTGCCTGCATGTGGAGGCTGTGACTGGCTACTCCGCAGCTGTTCTCGTGCAGGCGGGCGTTCGTGGCTGGAGAACGATAGCCGGAGATGATGTGGAACATTTCCTGCGACCCAAGGTTTTCGCGGATCGTAGAGAGAAGATCAAGGAGAGAGGTATCTATGGGCTTTATCTCTTCGGTGCGGAAATCCCTCAGGATGTGGTTGATCTGTGCCAGGGCCTCTGAAAGGTATTCACCCTTGCACCAATATGCCGTCTTAAGGGACTCGCCGGTGTGCAGGTTATAGAACGAGAGCGACCTTTCGGGCGACAGCGGCGCTTGGAAGGCGCCGAGAAGGGCCTGGGGGAAGGCACATGCGCCCAGTGCCAGTGCCCCTGCCTTCAGGAAACTGCGGCGGCAGATTTTATGTCCCAGTGTCTTAAAGATATGTGAGTGAGGGTTTTTCATTGATCCTCTTCCCGGGCAAAATACAGAATAGACCCCTTACTTGTCAACCCGTTTGGTCTTGGTGCAACGTAGTATGTATCTTCCGCTCATGTCATCACCTCCTTTGATCATCGTCATCCATGCCCTTGGACTTAAGGCGAGAAACAACATGCCCTTAGAATTGACATACTACCGGAAACTAATTATTGATGGTCCGGCGAGATAACCCTGCTTTAGCCCGGGTAAAAAGTATATGTTCTTAGGTATTGTCTCGAACAGGCGAGAGAGAAATATTGATCAGCCCCAAACGATCCATCCATCGGGAGGAATAAAGGCAAGCGGGTTATGCCATGGGGGATGGAATAAGATAGTATGTGCAGGTCGAGGTGGAGACAATGGTACCATGCGCATCGGTGACGGCCATATCGAGGACCCATTCCCCCTTGCCTCTCTCCTCGATGGGCTTGAGCTTTTCTTCAGCCTGGTCCCTATCCATCCTGAGCTCGCAGGAGATGTCGGTCGTAGCGGGCTTCAGAAAGCGGATGTTCATTCCCTTGTTTATAGGTAAGAATTGCTTTATGCCGTAGGTAGCAAGAAACAGGGCTGCACCGGATACCTCCATAAGCATGAAGTGTGTGCCTGCATAGACGATACCGACATGGTTCATGTGGATCGTGGCCGGTACGAAGAGCTTCACATGGCCTTCCTCGAAGGTCTCCACCCTGAGCCCGCTCATCTTCACCCACGCTATGGTATCGGTAATGGCCGTCTTCAGTTCCTCCGGGTTCATAACACCTCCTTTACGATCATCAGATACGAAATCGCCACCACCCATCTCTCAAGATATCCCTATGCACAGTATTGTGCATAAATTCAAGTCACTTGGGATATGAGATACAGGCTTGTTGACAGTATGCATGTCTTTCCATTATTTGTATTGAGTTCCAAGGTGGACTCTAAGCTTGGAATTCTACTTAAGAGGACGGTATCCATGAAGCTTGTGCAGAATTGGTTTATTGCTACGCGCCCCTGGTCATTTTCCATGACAGTGATATCAGTGAGTGTCGGCAGTGCATTAGGTGCCATTGAAGGTCGGTTTTCCTGGTTACTCTACCTTCTTACAGTAACAGGTGTCGTATTCATGCATGCGGGTACGAACCTCTTGAACGATTATTACGATGTAAGGCACGGCCTGGATACCGAAGCAGCGGCAACGGCCCAGTACCGGCCTCACCCGATCGTCCATGGTCTATTGCCTGCCTGGCAGGTGCGCCTCGCGGCTTATGGCCTTTTTGGTCTTGCCGCAGTCATCGGGCTCTATCTCGCTTTTGTCAGCGGCTGGGTGGTATTATGCTTCGGTCTGATCGGGGTCCTGGCCGGAATAGGTTATACCGCCCCGCCGGTGAAATATAAATATATCGCATTGGGCGAGGTCTCAGTATTTCTCATGTGGGGGCCTCTCATGGTCGAAGGTGCCTACTATGTTCAAAGGCATATCTTAAGCCTGAATGCACTGCTGATATCCATCCCCTTCGGCGTACTGGTCGCATTGGTGATCTTTGCAAACAACATCCGGGACATAGAGCATGACAGCAGCCGTCATATCAAGACCATTGCCATATTCTTAGGCCCTCGTGCAGGGATACATGCCTACCTGGTGATCATGGTCCTTGCCTACATAAGCACGCTCATCATCACCTTATCCGGCGTGCTCACCCCGTGGGGGCTCATGGTATTCCTCTCCCTGCCGCTGGCCATAAAGCTTCTGAGGCAGATGGAGACGAGTATTCCCTCCGATGCAGATGCCCAGACTGCCAAACTCGACACGGCCTTTGGGGTTCTCCTTGTGGCGGCGTTGGTCATCCAGGGGTTCATGGGGTGAATCAAAAAGGGTTCCGGCCGAGGCTTGTATGGCCCATGGTCATACTGGCCTTCGTGCTGTGGTTCGTTACCTTTTACCTCACATGGCTCAATTTCTGGATCAAGATATCATTTTCAGCAGCCACGCTTGCAGCATTGTCCGTATGGGCGCACACCATAAGGGATAACAGGCTGTCTTTCGACAGGACCGCCATTTCCCAGGGGGTTATTGCAGCTGTTGTCCTCTATCTCGTATTCTGGGTCGGGAAGGCGGTATCGTCATGCATCTTCCCTTTTGCCCCGCACCAGATCGGCGCCATTTACGGCAAAGGGGCAGGGTTTTCAACGCTGACCGTGTTCTTCCTCCTGCTGTTCGTCACAGGGCCGTGTGAAGAGATCTACTGGCGGGGCTTCCTGCAGAGGAACCTGATGAGCCGTTACGGAGAATTCACGGGCTGGATGCTGGCCACCATGATCTATACCGGTGTGCATATCTGGTCTTTCAACTTCATGCTTATCGGTGCCGCAGCTGTTGCCGGAGCCTTCTGGGGGCTTCTCTACATGAAGCTGAAGCGCCTGGATACCCTCATTATATGCCATTCTCTCTGGAGCGCATGTATCTTTACCGTCATACCATTGGTGTGATGCAGATTTATTCCCTTCTAGTCTGAAACCTTGAACCGCTTGATCGTATCGGTGAGCTCATGTGCCTCAATCCTCATGTTATCTCCAATGCTGCTGAGCTCTTCCACGGTCGATGCATTTTGCTGGGTCGTCTGATCTATCTGAGTGATTGCCCTGTTTACCTCTTCCACTCCGATGGCCTGTTCGGCAGAGGATGACGTGATTCCTGTCATTGTAGTGGAGAGTTCGTTGATATTGGCGATCATCTGTTCCATGCCTTCGACGGATTTCTTGACCATTTCATCGCCTGTCCTCACCTTGCTTAATGTCTCATCGATGATGGTCTTGATCTGCTTTGCCGCCTCTGCAGACCGCTGAGCCAGCGAGCGTACCTCATCCGCCACCACGGCAAAGCCCTTGCCGTGCTCTCCTGC
>JBEKLI010000090.1:0-7166 GCA_050010275.1 Desulfomonilia bacterium
GATTCGATTGGGAGATCATCCTTAAAGATGGAGAGAAAAGGTCTATAGAGAGTTCCATCAGCCTGATGAAAGATTCGAAAGGGCAGCCGTCGGGGTTCAGAGGGATATTGAGGAACATCACCCATCGAAAACATGCGGAAGAGCTCCGCAAGGCCATGATCAAGGCAGAGGCCCAGAACAGAGCCAAGAGCGAATTTCTGGCCCACATGAGCCATGAGATCCGCACCCCCTTGAACGGCATCATCGGGATGACGGAGATCGCCCTGGATACCGATCTAACCGATGATCAGCAGGAGTTCATAACCACGATTTACCGTGAGTCGGAAAACCTGTTGAGCCTCATCAATGATATCCTGGATTTTTCCAAGCTGGAGTCCCGGCGGCTTGAGCTGGAGAAAATCCCGTTTGATCTCAAGAGCCTCATGGAGGACATTGCCCGCAGTTTTGCCGTGAGGGCTAAGCAGAAGGACCTGGAACTCATCCTGTATATATCCCCCGAGATGCCGACCCGCATCGTGGGAGATCCCGGCAGGCTCAGACAGATCCTGACCAACCTTGTGGACAATGCCTTGAAATTTACCGACAAAGGGGAGATCCTCCTCAAAGTAGAGTACCTCGAAGGCATAGGCGCTCAGGCAATGGCTCGCTTCCTTGTGAAGGATTCAGGCATCGGTATCTCTCCTGACAAACAGGGTGTCATCTTTGAGAGCTTTACCCAGGAAGACTCATCCACGACGCGTAAATACGGCGGCACAGGGTTAGGGCTCTCCATATCAAAGAGACTCACAGAGCTGATGGAAGGCCGGATCGGGGTGGAGAGCGAGAGGGGAAAAGGGAGCACATTCTGGTTTACAGCGGTCTTTTCACTCCAGGATGGACAGGACACATATCCTGTTCAGTCAAAGATAGACCTCTCGGGCTTACATGTGCTTGTGGTGGATGACAGCACATCCGCACGTTCAAGCTTTGCATCCTATCTCAGGGCCTGGGGTTGTATACCGGTGGAGGCCGCTTCCGGACAGGAGGCCCTGGACATCCTGAAAGACAAGGCTTCGGCCGATAACGAGATCAACCTCGTGGTCACCGATTCCCACATGCCTCTCATGGATGGATTCGAGCTTGCTGCTCATATCAGGGCCCTGAACACTATAAAAGGTGTTCCCATCATTATGCTTACCCCCTCCGGCAGTATCGGAGACGGACTGAGGTGCTCTCAGGTGGGCATTCAGGGATATCTGCCCAAACCGATTCGCAACGATGAACTCCATCGTGTCATAACCGCCGTGCTTAAACAGGGAGAAGTGAATCCCCAGATATCTTCAGGGAAACTGATTACCCGCTATGCCCTCGCAGAAGAGAACAGCACAGGCCCGCATATCTTGTTGGCGGATAATTATCCGACAAATCAACAAGTGGGCTTAAGACACCTCACCAATGCAGGATGTCTTGTGGATGTGGTGGAAGATGGGGAGCAGGCTTTGGCCGCATACAAGCAAACCGCTTATGATCTCATCCTTATGGATATCGAGATGCCGCACATGGACGGATTCACTGCGACAAAGGCCATACGGCAGCTTGAGGAGAGGCTCGCTGATATCGATAAGACGGGGAAACACATCCCCATCATTGCCATGACCGGCCATGCAATCGAGGGGTTCAGGCAGAAGTGTTTTGATGCAGGAATGGATGACTTCCTTCCTAAGCCGGTGAAGCGAGGCGATTTAATCGCGATGATCAAGAAGTGGGTCCCGGTGCAAAATGCCGTGAGAACAGGCCTGCCCGAGGTGGCCGATGAACACGGCATGACCTCTATGAGCGAAGAACATGCCCCGCTCGATAGGGGGCGGGCACTCGAAGAGTTCGATGGCGACAAGGATTTCCTTGCAAGGCTTCTGAACGGTTTTGTGGACACTGTGAGGGGGCAGATCCCCGCCATGAGAAAGGCCCTTATAGACGGTAATGCAGAGATCGTCAGGAAGGAGGCCCACTCTATTAAAGGCGGGGCCGCTAACCTGACCGCTGATGACCTGTCGGGCCGTGCCCTTGAGCTTGAAAGGCTTGCCGGAGAAGGATCCCTTGAGGATAGGATGGAGGCGCTGGGCAGGCTCGAACAAGCATTTCAGAGACTTGAGATTTTTGCACATGGGTTCTAAAAATATGGAGAGAAACGGGACAGCGGATTTGATAAATGACCTGGTGAGAGCTCCTCAGAGGGATTGTACATTGAGGTCAGGAGGTTAAATGAGAATCCTCGTAGTTGATGATGAGCTTGTAAGCCGGGAGAAGATGAAGCGCATCATGAGCTCACTTGGTGAGTGCGATGAGGTAACGAGCGGACAGGATGCCCTCAAGGCATTCATGGATGCTTCTGCGGAAAAGAAGCAATATGATCTGATCATGTTGGATATCTCAATGCCGGAGATGGATGGAACCGAAGTGCTCAAGGAGATCCGCAGCATGGAGAATGATAATGGTATACCCAAAGAAGGCCAGATCAAGATCTTCATGGTCACTGCGTCATCTGAAAAGGATATTATTCTCGCATGCATTAAATCCGGCTGCAATGACTACATCATGAAGCCCTTCACCATGGAGACTGTTGCCAAGAAATTAAAGGATAACGGACTCACGGAGCAGCCACCAAACGGGTCATCGACCGAGAAAGGACCTGCCCAGGAAAAGAAGAATCCACTTACCAAGATCATTGCACAGTTCAATAGAGGTGAGATCGAGCTCCCGCCCATGCCACGGATACAGACCAAGTTCCATGCCATGATAAAAACAGGGGCAAATCTGCAGGAGATCGGAGGGCTTTTAAAGCAGGACCCGGCTATCTCATCGAAGCTCATCAGCATATCCAACTCGTCTTTTTATCGAGGCCTGACGGAAAACATCACCGTGGAACAGGCCATCGGCCGTTTGGGGCTTTTAGCCACGAAACAGACAGTCGATGCCCTTTCCAACAGGTCGCTCTATCTTGGGACCAACCCGAAATACACCGAAGTCATGGAGAAGCTCTGGGAGCATTCACTTTCGTGTGCCCATGCATGCCAGGTCATTACTGAGGCCAAGGGGATGAAGCTGAGTGAGGACCCCTTCACGATGGGCCTGCTCCATGACATCGGGAAGCTCATGCTCCTGCGTGTTATGGGGGAGATGGAAAAGAAGGAAAAAGACGTAAAAGTTGTCCCTGCCGATGAGTTGTTGGACTCGCTCGCGGCCTATCACGGTAAGACCGGGGCGGTTCTCTTGAAAAGGTGGAATTTTCCCGGGGTGTACTTGCAGGTAGCGGAGCTCCATGATCATATAGATGGTATCCAGACGCCGAGCAAAGAGCTGCTGGTGGTGCATCTCGCCAATGTGCTCGTAAAATCCATGGGGTATGGCACACCAAATCCCGAAGGCATTGACCCGGAAACTCTGACTTCCCTTAAAGCCCTTGAGATAGACCCCGCAGAGCTTGGATCGATCAAGGAGCAAGTGAAGGTGCGGATGGAAGAGCTCAAGAGTTATCTGGAATAAGTTTTACCTCCTGACCATGTGAGGATTCCATCTTAATATTCCTGTAATAATCGCCCTTTTATGTGATTTCCTTGTCATGAATCCGGCATTTAAGGTATATTCAGTCGCCCGGGTATATTTTCTCGAAGTATTCCGTTGTGAGGGAGGACGTTATGAAGGTACTTGCTTTGAATTCCAGCCCCAGGATCAAGGGCCAGAGCAAGACAGAGCTCATGTTGAGCCATCTCACAGCCGGGATGGAAAAGGCCGGTGCCCAGGTGGAGGTTGTCCACCTGCGGACGAAGACCGTTAAGAACTGCGTTGGGTGCTTGACCTGCTGGACCAAGTCACCCGGTAGGTGCATCCACCGGGACGATATGAGTGAGGAGCTCTTCCCCAAGTTTATCGAATCCGATATCGCTGTTTTTGCTACCCCCCTGTACCACTACACCATGAACGCTGCCATGAAGGCCTTTATAGAGCGAACCCTGCCTGTGCTGGAACCGTTTATTCAGGAAAAGAAGGGCATCAGTTACCACCCTCTTCGCCTGCGGCACCCAGCGGTTGCAGTTCTTTCAGCGGCGGGCTTCCCTGAGATGTCGGTGTTCGATCAGCTCTCCAACCACCTTAGGTTCATGTACGGCAGAGGACTCATCGCCGAGATCTATAGGCCTGCAGCCGAGGCCATGGTAATGGGGCCGAACAAGAAGGTGCGTGATGAAATCCTTGATGCCCTCTCGCAGGCGGGTGGAGAGATGGTAAAAAATATGAGGATTACACCAGAGACAATGGAGCGAATCACTCAACCCCTAGGCGATAAGAAGGTTTTATTGAGGGCTGCAAATATCTTTTGGAAGACCTGCATCCGGGAGAAGATGACCCCTGAAGAGTTGAGGGCAAAGGGCGTTGTTCCAAGACCGGAGACCATAGAGGATTTTGCCCTGCTTATGAAGATGGCCTACAAGCCTGAGTCTGCAAACTCTAAGCATGCTGTCCTCCAGTTCGAATTTACCGGTGAGCAGTCGGGTTCCTGCTCATTCATAATTGCCGATGGGGGCATTCAAGAATCCATGGGACCGGCGGCAGGACCCGACCTCGTGGTAAAGGCCCCCTTTGGGGTCTGGATGGATATCCTTACGGGAAAGACGGATGGTCAGGATGCCCTCATGAAGGGCAAATATACGGCTGAGGGCGACCTCGCATTGCTCATGCGAATGAAGGAGCTTTTCAGCAACCAGGGATAAGGGGTTGCCGTAAAAGGTATTCTCCTGTTCGGGCTCCCCATCCTTTATCAAGTTACAGGAGAGTTCTTGACATGAATGTATCCATTGAATCAACAGCACAGCCGGTCCTCATAAGACGCTCGGACGGAGTTGTGCACATGGTCCTCAACCGGCCTGATGTAATCAACAGTCTCACCCTGGATATGGTGTACACCATAGCTGAGGCACTCTATGATGTAAGGAACGATGATTCAGTAAGACTCATCATCCTGAGCGGCGCAGGCGAGAAGGGATTTTGTGCGGGCGGAGACATCAAGCTGTTGGCCCGGGCTGTTACGGAAAATAATCTTGAGCCGGCCATGCAATTCCTCAAGGAGGAGAATGATCTTGACCTGGCCATCCACCGATATCCCAAGCCCGTGATCATATTTGCCAACGGGGTCACCATGGGAGGAGGGCTTGGCCTTTCCTCAGGAGCGGACATCACCATCGCAAGCGAGACAACGCGCATGGCCATGCCCGAGACGCGGATCGGCTTCTTCCCCGATGTCGGGTCCACGGGTTGGCTGTTCTTGAAGTGCTCCGAGGGCTACCCCGAGTTTCTCGGTCTCACCGGGTATGAGATGATCGGCACTGAATGCGTACGCATCGGATTGGCCGACTGTCTCATCCCCTCATCAAGGTTTGGTGATGCCTTGGAGACGCTGAAACTTCATGCACCTTCCTTGTCTTCAGAGAGGAAAGATGCGGTAAGAAGATTGCGGGACCTTCTCAAGCCTTTTGAGCAACGAGAGATACCTGCAAACCCGGAAATGGACCAATGGGTGAGAGAGTATTTCGCCGGTAAGACATCCGTGCTTGATATTTTGAATGGTCTGAGAGCCTGCAGTATACTCAATGATCTCTGTGAAGGGGTGTTCGCCAGACTTAAGGAGCGTTCGCCGAACGCTGTGTTTGTTACGCTCAAGTGTCTGCGCCGCGACGAGGGCAGGGACCTTGCCGAAGTCTTCCAGGCGGATCTGAGGGTCGCCCGATATCTGATGGGGCGGCACGATTTCAGGGAGGGGGTGCGCGCGAGGCTCATCGACAAGGATAACCGGCCACAATGGGACCCCGACAGTTTCGAGAAAGCTGCCCTGGAAGAGCCTCTCATGTCCATAGACAACTGACCCGTCTCACGCAAGCACACCCCACTGATGATGATGTATCTTGCACAACAGTTTAACCTCTCCATGCTCATGCATGAAGCACGAAAGGAGGAAGCATGAAACAAGATCCTTCCGGACTTATTGAACGCCTCGGCATCAAGACACCCCTCATCGGGTTCTATGATGCACCGGATACTTCCGGGTTCGAACCGGTGGTGGCACCTGAACCCAAGAAACATGTTTGTGTCTTCGCCTTTTACAAGGACTGGCTGGGTGGGAAGACCCTGCTTATCACCAAAGACAACTTCGGATGCGGTGGTGCCGGAACGGCCCTGTGCAGCGTGGCCACTAGGTCCAGGCAGGAATACATCACCTTCCTCGTGGACACCGAGGGGCTCAAGGCCGACCACGAGATCATGGGTAGATGGATCGACGAGCGCAGGACCTACCGCCAGGAACATCTCAATATCCTCATTGGGCCTATGAAGGAAGGCAAGGAACAGTACCTGAAGACCGTGACTTTTTATGTGAACCCCGACCAGTTGAGCGCACTCATCATCGGGGCGCACTACCGTAACGCCCCCGGCGACCCGCCTGCCGTCCTGGCCCCCTTCGGGTCAGGCTGCATGGAGATGATCACCCCATTTGAAGACTTAAGCCTGCCCCAGGCCATTATCGGAGCCACCGACATAGCCATGCGGCAGTGGCTGCCACCCGATATCCTGGGCTTCAGTGTGACGGTCCCCATGTTCGAGCAGCTCTGCTCTCTCGACGAGAAGAGCTTCCTCAATAAGCCGTTCCTGAAGAACCTTCAGAGATCGAGGACTCAACATGGAACTTGATGCAGCCTCGATCAAGCAGATGATCCTCGCGGAAGGGATCGACCTCGTCGGCATTGCCCGTGCCGGTGATTTGCTTCTTGCCCGCCCGGCCAGACCTGCCTTAAGGCTTATGCCTACAGCCAGGAGCGTGATCGTCATGGCAGTCTCACACAGCCTGGGAGCGGTTTATGCCCCGGATCTCAAACTCTGGACGAGGAACAAGATGCAGACATCGAGACTGCTGGACCGGGTCGCTGAAAAGGTGGGCCGATATTTTGAGCGAGGCGGGTTTCTCTCATTACCCGTATCTGCAGACAAGCCCGTGGAGATCCATAAGAGGGATTTCATGGTTGAGTTCGGCCAGACCATGATTACGGATGTGGACAACTGTATTGCGTGCATGAAGGCATGCCCCATGGGCGCTCAGTGGAAGAATATCAGGCCGAAGTCTATACTATAGGAGAATTTCAACG
>JBEKLI010000091.1:0-7121 GCA_050010275.1 Desulfomonilia bacterium
CGGTTTCAGACGACCTGAAAGTGCTTGTCGGGCAGATCGGCCTTCATGACGAGACATGCGTGACCTGCCTGAGTGAATCCGAGATTATGTATCGTACACTGCAAAGGCCTTTTTCCGATCGCAAGAAGATCACCGATACCATCGGCCCTGAGGTGGAGACATTGCTCCCGTCCATCGATTCGAGGCTGTTCGTGGATTTCGTGCTGCTTGGAAAGGACAAGGACGGCTTACATATCATTCAGGCGCTTTGTTCGCGCACTACATCGGTGCAGAACCTCGTCGGGGCTTGCAAGGATGCGGGGCTCGACCCTGAGATCGTCGACTGTCCCTCAGCCGCCGTTGCATCCGGCGCAAGGTCTTTATTCGACCTGCCCGACGACAAGAGTGTGCTGATTGTGTATATGGGTTGGGCCGATACCTCGGTGGCAATCCTTGCGGGGAATACCATAAAATATATCGGCTCACTTCCGTTGGGATTTGATAGGATCCTCCCTCCGGCCACCCCTGAGGGCACGACTGCTGCAGCAACCTTTGCGGAAGAGATGCAGCCGGGCACAGTGGAGGGCGGTGACCGGCTCAAGGGCTTTTTCCGGGAGATACTGATCCTGCTTGAGCGCTCCGGTGAGCTTGAGGGCGAACAGGTCCTCCTGAGCGCCGGTTATGCGAGGCTCATCAGAGATTTCTCTCAGATGGCCCAGGATTCGCTGGGAATCACCATTCTAAACCCGACACTCAAGGATATACAGTTTGAAGGGACCATGGAGGATCTGTTATCCGGATTCCTGAGCGCCTCTTTGGCCTGCAGGGGCTTTAATGCGGCTGATGAGGTAAATTTCCGCCAGGGCGAGCTCGGCCTGACCAAGCACATGAAGAAGCTCAAGGTCTATGCGGGGCCGTGGGCCAAGGCCGCTCTCGCTCTCCTGGTAATCTGGATCTTCGGGTTGACGTTGGATGTATTCCTCATGGCGCGCACAAATGCCGACCTCACCAAAAAGATCAAAACCGAGTTTGCATCCGTCATGCCGAAAAACACCCCTATGATGGACCCGGTCAAGCAGATGGAACAGTACCTGAACAGACTCTCAGGACAGACCGGTAACCTGGAAGGAGGTGCGTCGGATTCGCCCCTTGAGATTCTCAAGGATATAAGCGCCGGCGTCCCTGCAAACCTCGATGTAACCTTTGACTCCATCAACATCGATGAAACGAGCATAACACTTTCGGGGAGCACGAATACCTATAATAATGTGGAGCAGATCCAGGCGGTCCTCGCAAAACTACCCTATGTCAAAGAGGTGAAGATCGTCTCGGCGAATGTGGATAAGAATGATCAGAAGGTGAAGCTGAAGCTCGTATGCAAAAAATAAAACTCAAAATACCCATTAAGGTTAATACCCGTAAGCTCAAGGAGCTTGCCTTACCGGTCGAGCAGGCCCTTGGCAGGGCTCTCGATTACCTGGCCACATTGTCCCCCAGGGAGAGGCTTATCGTAATCGGCGGGACGGTCTTTCTGGTGGTGTTTATCCTCCTGGCCGGGATCATCGGGCCGCTCGTTCACTACAAGTCCAAACTGGAGAATTCTCTCGAATCCAACGATACCCAATTGAAGAAGATCTATGCCTTGTCGGCCAATATAAAGGGTCTCCAGGCAGTAGCCTCAATCAATGCCGCATCGGGGAATAAACAGTTCACCCTATTCGGCTATCTCGAGGAATTGGCTGCCCAGCTCAGGATCAATGACAGGATCGAGTACATGAAACCCATCACCGATACGACGGAGGCTAACCGTGAATCCGTTGAGGTGAAGATAAAAGGGCTTTACCAGGAAGACCTTATCGGTCTGCTCTTCGGCATAGAAAATACCCCGTATCCTATAAAGATCAAACGGCTGAACCTGAAGAAGCAGGAAAAGGACGGGAATCTCGATGTGACGTTCCAGGTGATCTCCTATGGCTGATGCTGCAGCAAGATATCGCCTCCTCATCAAGATCGGGCTCGGAGTGTATGCATTCATCTGCCTTGTTCTGTTTATATGGATGCGCTTTTCCTATGATTCACTTAAATACAAGGTTGAAGATACCTTGACGGATGTCATCGGAAGCCAGGTCATGCTCGGTCACATCCACCCCAATGTGCTGTGGGGCTTTACGGTAGACGGCCTTGAGATCAAGGGTGTACCGGTGGCCAAGAAGGTCACCATCACTCCAAGGCCGTGGGACATCTTTTGGGGAGGCCTCGGCTTCGGCTTTCATGTCGACTTCGTGTCAGGAATGACCGACGGGCATATCAGATTACCCTTCAGGAAGAGCAAACGCCCCATGAATATCACCCTTGATATGACGAATGTGGACCTGTCGGGGTTTTCCAAGGTTTTTCCTCCAGGCATGACCCCCAAGGGGAGCATGAGCGGGGAGCTTAACCTCACCACCCCACGCGATTCGCTTGACAAGGCAACGGGAACCCTGGCACTCACCTGGAAGAAGGGCTCCTTGCCGTTAGGTATGAAAACGCTCCCCTTCGATGCACTCGTATTTGAGAACCTGGAGCTTGACGGCAAGATTGACAATGGTCTTTTAAGCCTGGAAAAGGCTGAGTTTACGGGTGAGTTCTCCGGGGCCATGAATGGAAATATCCGATTTTCAAGTAATATAAAAAGATCCCGGCTTGCCATTACCGGTGAGTTGAACCTTCCGGAATCCATGAAAAAGGCCCTTGGTCCCGAGTATGACTCACCCGGTCAGGGGAATAGGTTCAGCCTCAGGGGCAGCATAGAAAGGCCGCGTTTCCGTATGATGGGCGCCCCAGGACGCCAGATGCCGGCCGTTCCGGCACAGGATGTCGGTGCAAACAGCCAGGTGCAGCAATCCCTTGAGCGCCGAGGGCAGGAGCGGGCAAAACAGGAGGCGGCCGCCCCCGGCCAGACACCTGTATCCATAGACCGCCGTTCGCCTGACAGATCAGTCCCGGATGATACGCAAGGCGATAAGGCAATAGAACCAGAGGGACAATGACATGAATGATCAGAACATCTTTGCAAAACATTTCCCGCAGGTCATCAGGCTTTCCTGGGAAGAGGTTGAGGATCTTCTCTGGAAGATCTTTCTCGACATGAAGGCCCAAGGCTACGATCCTGACGTTTTAATCGGTGTGGCGCGGGGAGGTCTTGCACCTGCCCGCATCCTTATGGATTACCTGCAGAAGAAGTACATATGCACCTTCCAGATGGGGCATTGGGACGGTGATACCACCTTAAGTGAAAAACCCAGGATCATCTTTCCCCTGCCCGATGTCGATCTCACTTCAAAACGGGTACTCGTTGTAGACGACGTTTCCGATGAAGGCGGAACCATGGAAGAGGTGGTCTCATACCTCTCACCGCGGGTAAAGGACATCCGTACGGCAGTGGTGGTGAGAAAGGCGGATTCGAGGCTCAGGTCCGACTTTTGCCCCAAGACCATGGATGAGTGGATGTGGGTCATGTTCCCATGGTCGAAACACGAGGATCTGCTCTCTTTCACGGAGAAGGTGCTTCAGCTTACGGGTGGGGCGAGTGTTGAGGACATCATCAGGATCCTTCAGGAGGCCATGGGAGTAGAGATAGCCAGGCATGAGATCGAACAGGTCTTATCCGACATGCATCTAGCCCGGGAGGTTGTCGAGGACGCTCGCAAGCTATGGATGTTGATATAACAAGACTGGAGGCTATCCTTTCTCCCTATATCGTCCTCATCAAGGACTCGGGGGTGGAATATGTCAGTGACGGTCTGGCAAAGAAGCTTGGAGTTATCTCGGAGCAACTAAAAAAAAATCTGGAAGATATCCCCGAACTTTTTACAACCGTGCAGCACATGCCCTCTACCGTTTTACTGACCTCGGCAAATGACGAGGCGAACAAATTTATAGGTACCACCATACCCCTTGATGGCTGCCGGGTGATTGCCTTTTGCGAAGAGCCGCTGAAGCCCCAGCCCATTATGGAGTATGCCGATCGTGATACCTTTGTCCGCATGTTTAACCGTGCGTATATGGGATGTCTTGTCGTGGACAAAGGGGTGGTGGTCTATACGAATGATTTCCTCAGTTCACTCCTCGGGCTGCACCGTGAGCAGGTGCTCGGCAATAAAGTAATCGATTTCATTTCCAAGGAGAGCAGGCCTGAGTTTGTCAGGGCTTGTCAGAAGTGGTATGAACCCGACTTTGCCCAGGATGCCGTTTATGAGATTATGCTTACCTCTGCAAGCGGGACTCGCCTTCATTTCATGGCTAAGGGAGGATGGATAGGGAGGGGCTCCCGGCAACTGCTCTGGATAATCCTGCATGACATCACACAATACCTAAAGATCAAACGTACCTTGAAGGAAGAGCAGCAGAAATACCATGAGTTGTTCGAAAGGTCATCCACGGGCATGCTCTTTATCAACCCGCGCGGCAAGATAATAGAGTGTAACGATTATGTGGCTGCAGTAATGGGCTACACCAAAGAGCAAATCAATGGAAGCCCATTCACCAAGTTCGTCATGCAAGACCAGGCCGAGGCCCTCAAGGAAGATTTCCGCAAGCTCTTCATAGAAGACTCTGAGATCAAAAAGCGCGAATGCGTCATCAACACTTCAAGCGGCCAAGCAGTCCACATCGAGTACAATGCCCAGGTGATCTTCAGAAAAGGACACCCCATCAAGGCGTTCATGATGTTCACGGATGTCACGGATAAGAAGGCCCTGGAGTTCGAGCTGCTGGAGAAAAATGCCGAGATGGAGCGTACGCTGTGGGATATGGCCGAGGTGAAGGATGCTTTGGAGGCCCGCGCCGGCGAGCTCAACAAGGCCTCCGAAGACCTCAAGTCCCTCAATGAAAAGCTGGGCCAGCTTTCCATCACCGATGGGCTTACCGAGGTATACAACCACCGCCATTTCCAGGACCGGCTGAGTGAAGAGGTTGAGCGGCTTAACCGGCAGAAGGATGGTATTCTATCGCTTTTGATGTTGGACATTGACGACTTCAAACGGTTCAATGACACCTATGGCCATCAGTGCGGCGATATGGTGCTCAAACAGCTTGCCATGCTCTTGAAAAATTCTATTCGTGCCATTGACATCCTGGCTCGCTATGGGGGAGAGGAATTCGCCATCATCCTGCCCAATTCGAATACGGAACAGGCGGTCATCGCAGCCGAGAGGATCTGCCAGAATGTACGCTCCACACCGTTTTCCTTTGGTTCCGGAACGACCGTCAAGGTCACGGTCAGCATTGGGGTCGGAACTATTACGAGCGCCCAGGCAGACAAGTCGGAACTCGTCAGGAAGGCGGACAGCGCGATGTATGCAGCCAAGGCAAAATGGAAAGACCGGGTAGAGATTTGGGAAGAAGACTGAGCATCTCCTTTGATCTTGACGGGACACTGACCGACCCGGCCTTTGTGGATGGTGTCTGGAATGAGGGCCTGCCCCGGCTCGTGGCTGACAGCCGCGGCATCGATCTCACCGAAGCGGCAAAGCTCTGCGTGGATGCCTACCGCAGCGAGGGAGAGGCGTCGATTCTGTGGTATAGGCTTTCCCACTGGCTTGATCATTTCGGATTACACGATGTGGACGAGGAAGACCTCATCGATGGTTTCACACCCCGTATCAGGATCTTTGAGGACGCCATCCGGGCCATCGAACATTTCAAGGCCGAGGGCTATCCGCTTGTACTATTCTCCAATGCTCCGCGGGTGTTTCTGAACAAGGAAGTCCATTACTGCTCGCTCAAAGATTCCTTTGACACCATCATCTCCCTGCCTGATGACTGGGACATGGTGAAGTCACAAGATGAAGCCTTTCTGCGCCTGAAGTCACATGTACCAGGCGAAGTTATCCATGTGGGAGACCATATCCGCTTCGACTGTGAAGTCCCTCGAATGGCCGGGCTTAAGGCATATCATATCTGGAGGGGCAAGGGACCGCGGCTTAACGACTCGCTTGAGAGCCTTGACCAGTTTGTAGACAGGATCATGTGTGAGCAGGTTCAACCGTGAACGCCTCATCCTGCTGATCGCCCACTTCTTCTTTTTCCTCAACTTCTCCGAGCTGATCCTGCTGCCCAAGTACTTCCAGCATATCGGAATTTCGCCTTCTAAGATCGGCTTGCTCATGGGTGCATTCAGCATCTCGGTGATAACCGCCCTGCCTATGGCGGGCATTATCTCCGAGAGGATACCCCGGAAGACCCTGTTCATAGCAGGTGCCGCACTCATGGCACTGCCGGGTGCATGGTATGTGTTTTTTTCCGATAGATTAAGCGCCCTTTTTCTCTTGCGTGTTCTCCAAGGCATCGGCTTTTCATGCGCCTTCGGGATCATCGGTGCCATGGTGGCCCAGGGCGCTGATACTGCAGAGAGGAAATATCTGCTCGGCATCCTCACCCTGGTGGGCATTTCCACCCATGCACTGGGCCCTGTGCTGGGAGAATACCTCATCGGCAGATATGGATTTCATGTGTTCTTTTTGAGTGCAACCGTTTTAGGAATGGTGGCATCCGGGCTCGGGTTCCTGCTCCCCTCACATGTGCTCGGCTCATTTCAGAGGATTCACTCTATGAAATTTATACCCTGGATATCCGCTTCGAGTGTTGTCCTTGGTGTCATCTTCGGCTCTGTGGCGGTCTTCCTGCCGCCGTATCTCCTCACCAGAGGCGTGATGAATTCAAGCTTCTTCTTCATTCCATTCGTTTTTGGCAGCCTTTTCATGTGGACAATCATCTACCCGCTCATCAGGGCATGGCCGGAAACCATTGTACGGATTGCTTCTTCAGTTCTTCTTGTTTTGCTGCTTGCATGCATTCATATGGTGGATGCCATGTATTTATTTGTTTTCCTTTCTCTGCTCTTCGGGATAGGCTACGGCTATCTCTATCCCTGCCTGAATGCCTGTCTGATAGAGGCCAACCCGGCATCCGAAGGACTTGCCAACGCCCTGTTCGTCTGGTGCTTCAATTTAGGCATGCTCATCGCCTCGGTGGGCTTCGGGTTTCTCTGCGAGAAGGCCGGATATGAGACGGCGTTTCGGATGGTAGCGTTTCTGGGATTCCTCTGTATGATCGTGACAGGGATGTGGGGAAGAAAGAGGGCTGTAAGCCAAGAGATG
>JBEKLI010000092.1:0-6966 GCA_050010275.1 Desulfomonilia bacterium
TCCGCGAGAAGGGCGTTTCACTCTGCCTGGAAACGCCCTGGGGCGCGCCTGCCTGCGGTCCCGAGATATCGGACTCCCCGTCCGGCGCTGACGCCGCCCTGGTTGATTCTGACAAGATCAGCCAGGCGGTGATAAACCTCCTCTCCAACGCTCTGAAGTTCACCCCGCGGGGAGGCACGGTCAGCGTGCGCGTGAGCGACGGGGCCGAGGGTGTGCGGATCGACGTGGCCGACACCGGCATCGGGATCAGCGCGGAGGACCTTCCGAGGGTCTTCGAGCGCTTCTACCGCGCCGACTCCTCCCGCAGCCGCGCCACCGGCGGGGCGGGCATCGGCCTTTCCATTGCAAAAGCGATCGTCGAGGCGCACGGGGGCAGCATACGCGTGAAGAGCGAGCCGATGAAGAGCCTTTGTTTCTTAGGCGGCCAGTCATATGCATAGAATGCCGCCAGGAAAAACGGTATATAGACCGTGATGAAGACCGGGAATGCCCCCCACCAGGGCCAGACCCAGACAAAGGCGGGAGTCTTGACCAGGAAGATCTCGAGGATCGAGGCGAAGGCGGCATTCCCGATGGCAAAGACAAGACGGTTGTTGATGCCGAGAATTTTCATGTTCGGGTATTGGGGAAGGAGCTTGCTCAAAACAAGACCCGCAATGGAGAACATAAGACTGATCTCAACGCCAACCCCCACCAGGATCAGAAACGCAGTGCCAGTGGGAACAGTCCAGAGTGCATGCCCGGAGAAGTGCTGGATCAGGGCATTGACGATCTCCACAAACCAGTGGACCATGTATAGTGAAAGACCCGCTGCGATCCCCTTCCAGTTTTTCTGCGAGGCTTCGTTGATATAGACATAGAGTGTCAGGGCGAAAAGCGTGATCACGTACCATTGGAAAGGGTTGCCTGATCTCAGGATGGAAAGCGCCATAGCCGTTGCTTCCGGGTGATTCATACAAACCTCCTCGAATTACAAGATGAACAAATGATATTCTTGTTCAGTCATTCAGGCAAGTATGCTCATTAAAAAAATATAGTCAAAGGGTAGTTTGCCAAGGCACGAAAACCTGTAAAAGAGTCTTGTATGCATCAGCCAATTTTTTTTAAGGTATTCAGGTATTGCTTTACGAGCTCCACATACATCTGTTTGCCTGCCAGCATGACCTCTTGGTATTTTTCATTGATGTCGCCCTTTTCTATAGCAGGAGATCCAGCATAGAGCTTATAGTCAGGGACAACCTGGTTCTTCTTTACCAGAGAGTGCTCTGCAACAATAGACCAGCACCCTACCTGGGCATTATCACCAAGGGTGGAGTTCATACCGATCACCGCATAGTCTTTGATGATACTGTTATGCACCATTGCCAAATGGCCGATGGTCACCTGTTGTCCAATGGTGACAATGGATGGTGTATGGATGACGACGCCATCTTCTATGGCGGTTTCATCGCCGATGACGATAGTCCCGAAATCTCCCCTGAGAATAGAACAGGGGCCGATCCAGCAGTTCTTTCCTATGCGCACGTCCCCTATTATCTCTGAGCTGGCGGCAATCCATGTCCCCGCGCCCACCTGAGGGGTTTTGCCTTTGAATTCGAAGATTGCCATAACTACCCCCGTCTAATGGTAAAGGTTTTTACCTATAGTAGCCTGTTTTGATCTCTGTTGTCACTGGCCATGATAATGACAGCGCAGTGTGGGATGAAACCGTATATGTCCCATAACTGCTTTTAAAGATAGATAATAAAATGACGATAAGGATTATATTCATCATATGTTGTATTGAATTTCATAGGAGGCATGAGAACATAATGTTCCTGAAATATAAGGAGGGTATGAGTAATGTATCATCCAGACCAAGGATACAGCGAATTGGTCTTAATAGATGATCAGCATTCCCGATTTCTCAAGCCAGATAAGTTAGATCGTCTGAATAAGACCCATCTCCAGGGTGCATTTGTCCGTTCAGGTGCCAGTATGCTGATCTGGCTGCTTACATTGGCCGCATACTGGTATGGAGATATCAGCAGGGCCTCTCTTGAAGGCGCAAGCATTGTCAATTTTTACATTGTCTTCATGAATATCCCCATGCTTGCGGTTCTCAGACGCACCAGGAGAAAAACCCTCTATGAGCATTTCTCTTTTCTCATTAATATCCTGGAGATAATAGGGTATACCGGGTATATCTATTTTGTCGGGGGCTTCCGCTCCACCTATTTAACACCCATTTATGCAGCCATGATCTTCTATGTTGGTGTCCAAGCTCCTATGCGATATCCTCTCTTCCTGGCGGGCATCTGTTCCCTTGCATTCAGCAGCATGGCTACCCTTGAGCACTTTGGTTATATCCCGCATCAGAATGTGTTCTTTGTATATGAATATCCATGGCACATGGTGGTCTTTGTCCTTTTCATCCTTACAGTCATACTCTTTGTTGTTGCATTTATGGCATCCTATACAGCAAAGGTCATCCGGGAGGCAAAAATACGCCTGAAGGAGAAAAACCTTGCCCTGGAGATGACAAATGAGAAGCTAAGGCAGGAGATCGATGAGCGGATCAGGGTGGAGATGGCGCTTCGGGAGAGCGAGGAGAAGCTCCATGACATATTTGAAAATGTGCCGGATGCCATTTTTTCGCATGACCTGGAAGGGAACTTCATCGAGGTGAATGGAAGCTTTAAAAAGTCGTTCGAATTAAATGAAGACACCCCATTCCCTGCGAGGTTGAATATAAGGGATCTTATCCCTGACAGGTATAAGGGACTGGCAGATAAATATCTCATCGATGTCATGCAAAAGGCCAAGAGCGAGGGACTTATCAGCATCATGACTATAAGTGGTAAGGAGCGGATCTTTGAGTACAGGAACTCGCTCATCAGAGAAGAAAGCGGTATCCCAAGAGGGGTTCGAGGCTCAGCGCGGGATATAACAGAGAGGCTGATCGCCGAACGGGAAAGGCTGAAACTCCAGGACCAACTCCAACGGGCACAGAAGATGGAGGCCATTGGACTGTTAGCCGGAGGTGTCGCACATGACCTGAACAACATTCTATCAGGTTTGGTGAGCTATCCCGAACTCCTGTTGATGGAAATCCCTGAAGATAGCCCATTAAGAAAACCGCTGGTCACAATCCAGAAGTCGGGAGAGAAGGCCGCCTCCATTGTGCAGGACCTCCTTACCATGGCCAGAAGAGGGGTACCCATATCAGAGGTGCTGAATGTAAACCAAGTCATCAACGAATATTTGGTCAGCCTGGAGCATGAACGCATTATGACCATGAACCCCCGCATAGATGTCGAGGTATCCTTAGGACCTGATCTGATGAACATCATGGGATCACCGGTACACCTGTTCAAGTCCGTCATGAACCTGGTGGCTAATGCCGTGGAGTCCATGCCTTATGGCGGTACAATCACCATAGCTACATCGAATAAATATATCGACAGGCCTTTGCAGGGATACGATACCGTTGAAAAGGGCGATTACGTCATCCTGACCATTACAGATACGGGAATCGGTATGAGCGTACAGGATCGGCTCCGCATCTTTGAGCCGTTCTATACCAAGAAGGCTATGGGTAGGAGCGGCACCGGACTGGGCATGTCGGTTGTATGGGGCACGTTAAAAGATCATCATGGGTACTTGGAAGTACAGAGTGAACCTGGGATCGGTTCCACCTTTACCCTATACTTCCTTTCTACGTCGGAGCAGATTTTGCAACATGATGACCAATTCCCCATTGATGAATATAAGGGCAATGGCGAAAAGATTCTCGTGGTGGATGATGTGAAGGAACAGCGGGAGATCGCAACAAAGATCCTTGAACGTCTTGGGTATCATGTAGAAACGGTTTCAAGCGGCGAAGAGGCCTTGGAATTCATCAAAGATAATGGTGTTGATCTGCTGGTCCTGGATATGATCATGAACCCTGGAATTGACGGGCTTGAGACCTACAAGCGGGTCCTCGAGATCAACCCATCCTTGAAGGCAGTGATCGCAAGCGGATATTCCGAGACCGACAGGGTGAAGGAGGCCATGAAGATGGGTGCGGTTTCGTATATCAAGAAACCCTATCTCTTCCAAAAGATCGGCGTGGCAGTAAAAGAGGCACTTGCCCGTAACGCGGCTTGATTTTTGGTAGTATATTTCCACAACAATATGTCTGAATGATACCTAATGATCCCTCCTAAGAATTGAGACCATGTTAAAACAAGCTTTTCAACAGTGAGAAGCCCTTAAACTCATCGATCAAAATGGGTATGAATGTAGTGAGATCCTCCACGATGCAGTAGTGGGCCACACGGAAGATGGCTGCATTCGGATCACTGTTGACGGCCACGATGTTCTGGGATTTCTTCATGCCCGAGACATGTTGGATGGCACCTGAGATGCCGCAGGCGATGTAAAGCTTCGGCGAGACGGTCTGTCCTGTGGTGCCGATCTGGTGAGAGTATTCGAGCCAGCCCGAATCGCATACCGAACGAGAAGCCCCCACGGCTGAACGAGGGAACAATGCGGCAAACTCATTGATGAGAACAATATTCTCCTTTTTCCCTACACCCCTGCCTGCGGATACGATCACCTCGGCATCCTTAAGATTGCTGTCGCGGTGTTCGACTTCCTTGATACCGAGGGTCTTGGACTTCAGGGGGGGCACAGATGCCTGAAGCATTTGTACCGATCCCGGAGGGTTACTATCCGAAACAGAAGCAGGAAACGCTCCAGGGAGAATAGTGACAACAATGGAAGGGGTCTCTGGGATGATGTCGGCCGTGAATCGTCCTTGGCATAGGGACCGGCTCAAGATATTTCCCTGAATCTTTTCCACGGCAGTGATGCATGCAGCATTGAGTTTTACTGCGATCTTCGGTGCTAGATCATATCCCGTGGATGTATGGGCCAGGCATATCCAAGATGGGTTGTCTCTGGGGAGAATGTTTAAAATTGCATCGCAATAGGCTTGGGTATTGTAGAGATTCAGGTGGTCGCTCGTAACGGATAGTACGTTGCACCCGGTTTTTTCTGTGAGCTCTTTGGCCTGAGTCTCATTATTACTCCCGAGGATAATGACTATAGGCAGCCGCCCTCCTGAGAGTTCTTCGGCAAAGGTAATGAGTTCGTAGGTTTCTGGAGTAATGCGGCCCCGATCTGATTCAGCGATGACAAAGATATCCTTCTTCATAGATATGCCGTTAGAGGAGCAATGATTTCTCATGGAGAACTTGAAGGAGTTTGCGGGCCTTTTCACGCGGAGACCCTTCGATGAACATCCCCGATGAAGTGGAATCCGGAAGCCTCACCCCCTTGCATCGCTCCCTTGTCTCCGATAAAGGAAGATCTTCTGAGCTCATGACCTCCTGCTTCTGGATTCTTGCCCGCATGACGTTTAAGAGAGATGGGTATCTGGGTGTATTGATCCCGGGTTGAATGGTCAGCACCGCAGGTATTTCGAGCCGGACGGAAAGCCTTCGGCCACCCTCGATCTCTCGATCTACCATGATCGTGCTGTCTTCTGGATGGATCTGTGTTTTGATAACAGAAGTCGCACAGGGCTTGTCCATGAGCGCTGCAATGAGCTGGCCGGTCTGGCACGCCATATCATCCTCGGCCATGACGCCTGTCATGATCAGGTCATAGCCTTTATCGCGAGCATAGGCGGCAATGAGGGATGCAACGGCAAAGGGGCTGATATAGCCCTCGGATGGGTCTAAAATGTGGATGCCGTGATCAGCGCCCATCTCCAGGGCCCGCCGTACGGTGGAGGCCACACGTTCCGGCCCCACCGACAGTGCATGGACAACGGTCCTAGCATAGTGCTCCTTGATAAGGAGTGCTTCTTCAAGGGCAAACTCGTCGAACCTGTTCATCCTGAATACCGTGGAGGGTTTGTATGTTATCCAACCGGTCTTCTCATCAGGAGCAAGTGTATCGCATGAATCAGGGACCTGTTTGACGCACACGAGGATCTTCACCCTTTAAGATCTCCTCTGTTTTATTGTATTATGAAATAGCCGAAGGGGAACGAGAATGCAAGTTAAAATAACGAGCGCTCGCTCTTTAATTTCTTGACAAAGATTCTTCCTCTTGCTATCGTTTCGGCATGAGCATGATTTATCTGATCCGCCACGGCCAGGCATCCTTTGGTCATGACAACTACGACAGGCTTTCTCCCCTTGGCATCAAGCAGGCCCGTATCCTCGCCCGACACCTCTTCGATACCGGCTTTCAACCCGATGCGGTTTATTCAGGGACCATGGCTCGCCAGAAGGATACGGCAGAAGAGATGCTTTCCATCTACCGGTTAAGTGGGAGAAATCTGCCGGA
The DNA here is from genome assembly GCA_050010275.1 of Desulfomonilia bacterium. GTDB lineage: Bacteria > Desulfobacterota > Desulfomonilia > UBA1062 > UBA1062 > MWEI01. The sequence continues at coordinate 6,325 of JBEKLI010000092.1, forward strand.
ACTGGAACAACTCGATGGTTTCAACGAGTATGATACCACCGCCATCGTGACCGCCATGTTTCCTTTTATGGTCAAGGATGACCCATCTTTAAACGATGAGCTGCCGAAGATGTATGCCAGCAAGGCATCCTTCAAGCGGGTCTTCGAGACCGCCATGCTCAGGTGGGTAACCGGAAAATTTGACACCCCGGAGATAGAAAGTTGGAAAGATCTCAATGCCCGTGTCGGCGGGTCGCTGAGAGCCGTCATGGCCAGGCACGGCAAGGGCAAGATAATCGCGATTTTCACCTCAGGCGGTGCGATTGCCGCATCGCTGGCCCATGTGCTTGGCATCCCCGGTGATTATGCCATGCGGCTGAACTGGCAGATCATCAATACATCGATATCGCGTTATATGTATAACGAAGAAAGGATCACCCTGGCGGGGTTCAATTCCATTGCCCATCTTGAGCTCGCCCGTGATCCAGCGCTCATCACCTACCGGTGATGAATTAAACTTATAAAGGAGTGTGCCATGGATTTCGAAGTCCCGGATAAGATAAAGGCCATAACAGGCATGATGGACGAGTTTGTAGACAAGGAGCTGATCCCTCTGGAGCCGGAGTTTCTCCATAAGACCTTCAGGGAGATGCTGCCTGTGCT
>JBEKLI010000093.1:0-6951 GCA_050010275.1 Desulfomonilia bacterium
GCTGGGTAGCTGCCCGTCATGATAGCCGGGGCTGTTATTGCCTCTCAGTCGAACGGGGTGATCTCAAGGTATCTGTGCGCTGCATAAAAGCCGCATAGCCCGTGGACCCCGCCGCCGGGAGGAGTGGAGGCCGAGCATATACACATATGGCCCGCAGCCCCCGACAGGCACAGTCAATAAAGTTACAAAATTTTACTTATCTCGACAGTGAGATGAATGACCCAGATATCAGAGATCCTTCAGAACCCGGCCCAGTTCCGCACGAAGGATTGAGAGCTGGTAGGGCTTCTTGATAAAGCCGGCAAGCCCCTTGCCGGTAAAACGCTCGGTGGTCTCCTGCTCATCATAACCGCTGGAAAGGATCACCTTGACATCGGCCTTGATTTGCCGGATTTCATCAAAGGCCGCTATGCCGTCTAATTTGGGCATGGTGAGGTCCAGGATGACACAGACTATCTCAGAGGCATTCTCCCGAAAGATCTTGACTGCCTCCTCACCATCAGATGCGGTGATCGCCTTGTACCCGAGCCGCTCAATCATGGACTTGCAGAGGTCCCGCACCATGTCTTCATCATCTGCAACCAGGACGGTGCCTGATATCGGCCCCATGGCCGTACCTTCACCTTCCATGGCGGATACACCGGGCTTTTTGCCCTTGACGGTTTTTCCCCCCTCCGATGCCGGGAACATTACCCTGATGGCAGCACCTCTGCCCTGCTCGGATTCCACCATAATGGCCCCTTTGTGTCCGCTTACGATTCCGAGCACTGCAGCCATGCCCAGACCGCGCCCCGTGAACTTGGTGGTAAAGAACGGATCAAAGAGACGGTCTTTCGTCTCTTCGTCCATACCGCAGCCTGTATCCCTGACTTCGATGAATACATAAGCTCCGGGTGCAGGCTTCTCCTTGAGGCGGCTCCTCTGCAGGTAGCCCGGGTCGCAGTCCAAGGAACCGGTGGAAATGGCGACGACCCCGGGGTGTTCTCCTATGGCTTCCGATGCATTGACAATGAGGTTCATGATGATCTGCTGGATCTGGCTTGGGTCGGCCACAATGGACGGGAGATCACCGTTCATCTGGAGGTTCAGGGTCACGGTCTTAGAGATGGATGCCTTCAGGAGATGGGCCATCTCCTGTACAAGCTCGGAGAGGTCAAAGGGCTTGAGATCGAACCTGCCTTTGCCCGAATAGGCAAGCATCTGGTTCGTAAGGTCGGCAGCCCTCCGGGCAGCCACCAGTGCCTGGTCGATGAAGGGCCGTGAACGGGAAACCGGTGAAAGGTCAAGCCGAGCAAGATCGAGGTTGCCCAGGATCGCCATAAGGAGGTTATTGAAGTCATGGGCGATTCCCCCTGCCATCACACCCAGGCTTTCGAGCTTCTGGGCATGGAGCAGCCGGCGCTCCATATCGAGCTTCAGCTCCTCTCCCTTTTTGCGTTCCGTGATGTCGCGTGCCGTGATGACAACACCGTTGATGCCGGGGTAGTCGATGAGGTTGTTTCCGATAGCCTCCAGGTATACCCAGGTGCCGTCAGCCCTTTTGAATCGGAATTCCGAAGGAATACCGGGGTTGACGTCTTCAAAGACCTCGGCCAATGCCTTTACCACCCCTCCAATATCCTCGGGATGCATATAATCCATGGGGTTCTTGCCGATCATTTTCCCGGCCGGATATTTCAGGATCTGTTCCATGGACGGGGACTCATAGGTAATCAACCCATTCTGATCCAGGATGACGATAATGTCGGAAGAGCTCTGTATCAAAGAACGGAAGCGCTCTTCGCTTTCACGCAGAGCCTCTTCCACCCGTTTACGTTCGGTGATATCCCTTACCATGGCTTGGATGAATGATTGATCTCCCAGCTCAATGCGGTTCAGGGAGACCTCGGCATCAAAAGGTGTACCGTCCTTATGGATGTGCTTCCAGTAAAAGCGCTGAGGGGTTCCTTCAAATGCAGTATGTATGTATTCCTTTGCCTTTTCTCGAGAATCTCTTCCGTCAGGCTGCCGGGATGGGCTGAATTCCCATGGCCTGCGACCAAAGATGTCATCTTTGGTGTCACACCCGAACATCTTCAATGTCATCTGGTTGCACTCAATGAACTTGTCCCCGCTCATGATGAAGATCGCGTCATTGGCACTCTCAAAAAGGGTGCGATACCGCTTTTCTGCTTCCCGTATGACTTCTTCCGCCTGCTTGCGCACCGAGATGTCGCCCAGGCCACCCAGCATGCGGACTGCCCTGCCTTTTTCATCAGGAAGGAAAACGCCATGGTCCTCCACAAAGATATACGAACCATCCTTTCTCCGCAGGCGATACTCGGCACTATACGGTCCGCATTCATTCAGGGCAGCCTCAAGAATGGCGATAGTCTCGGCACGGTCCTCGGGGTGGATCATCTCATTGAATGCCTTGACATCGATGGCATCCACCTCTTGGGGCATGAATCCGGTGAACTGTGAGATGGCCCCGTGCCAGGTGATCTGCCCTGTAGGGACATCATAGTCGTACACGAGCTTTCCGGTCAGCTCGGCCATGAGCCGGTAGCGCTCCTCGCTTTCTTTCAGCGCCTCCTCGGCCCGTTTCCGCTCGGTAATATCGCTCAATACTCCGTCATAAGAGATAATGACCCCTGCCTCGTTACGGTGAACCACCGGCATGTTGACAACCCAGCGAATAGAGCCGTTTTTGTGGTAGATCCGGTGCTCGATGGGCACTTCATGTTCACCGATGAGGACCTTGTTGAAATACTCCCGAACACTCTGTCGGTCTTCATCCACTACCATGCTGAACCAGAGAAACGGGTTAGCATTGAATTCTTCGACCGTGTACCCGGTCACAAACTCACATGCAGGGCTGTGCTCAGTGCGGACCGCCCTGCCTTCTTGAACATAGACAGTGTAAATATAATCCGTGACGGCACTTGCAATCTTCTTGTAACGCTCTTCGCTCTCACGGAAGGCATCCTCCACCCTTTTACGCACAGTGATGTCTCTAAACTCGGTTACCCTGACCGGTTTGCCATGGTAATGGATATTCTTGCCCTGTATTTCCAGGTTATAGATCGTTTTATCTTTCCGGATACCCTCCACATCATAGGGCTGCTCATACCCGCTCAAGATCCTCTGCATCACGTGGTCACGCCACCTAGGTGCGATGAGCTCAAGGCCATTCATGCCGATGAGCTCCTCCATCGAGAATCCGGTCATGTCGGCAAGCCCCTGATTGCAATCCAGGATAATCCCTTTGTCATGAATACCAATGCCGCCGAATGACGCATCATGCAGGACGCGGAATCTTTCCTCGCTCTCTTTGAGGGCCAGCTCGGCCTGCCTCAGATCGGTAATATCCCGTACAATGGAAATGGTATAGACCTCATTATCAATATCGATCAGATTGGCTGATATCAGCATATCCCTGATCTCACCATTTCTCTTTTTAAGCTTTGTTTCAAATCTGTCGACAGGCTTCCCTGCATATAGGCCATTGAATAAATGCTCCCTTTCCTGAGGATCAGGCCATATATCCAGGTCAAGGGATGTCTTCCCGATAAGATCCTTACGCTCAAAGCCGGACCATGTTTCAAAGGCCTTGTTGGCATCAATGATCATGCCCGTTTGTGGTTTTGAGATCACGATAGAATCCGGGCTTGAATGGAAAGCGGAGAAGAATTTCTTCTCAGAGAGTCTAAGTTGCTCATCTGTGCGCTTATGAACAGTTATGTCCCTGAATGTGGTCAGGTTGGCATCCTTGCCTTTAAACGTGATACGCTGACCGGTGGCCTCAACCCATTTGTGCTCTCCCTTTGGGGTGATGATCCGGTAATCGGCGATAAACCCTCCATTCCCGGCCTTGGTGAGCATGTTGTTCTTTATTGCCCGCTGAAGGTCATCCGGATGGAGGAATTGGGTCATGTTGAGGCCTTGGGGTGTTTTACGCGGCCGGATACCTATAATCCGGTAGGCAGCCTTGTTGGCGAACAGGAAATTACCGTCCCAATCCATTACAACCAGACCGTCAAGAATGTTGCTGGTGACTGTGGAGAACAGTTCCTGGACTTCATGAAGATTCGAGTTTATCTTCTCGTGACTGGCGAGGATCTTTTTTACCGTCTTCAACTCTGAGCGCAAAGACTTGAGCTCATCTTGAAGCTCCTTGGCGCTCCTGTTTGGGCTTCCTCTATTTTCTCGCTGTCTGTTCACTCCGGGACAGCCTCCAAGTCCTTGTACCCAGACAAAGACATTGTATCTTATGTTATAAGTACAAAGAAATAGAGAGTCAATGGAAGAAAAACTCCCCTTTTTAATTTTTCAATCCGCTTTACGATATCTCAATTCGGCTGCGGCTCGGGGGATACCTCACGCACATTACCAAGGCGCATAAGCAGCGACCCTTTCTTCGTGCCTTCTCCGATGGCAAGGCCTGATACCACTACCCGATTGATGGGAACGAGCCTTTCATTTGGAGGGGCCGGTTCGGTGAAGGCATAGAGATCATGGATGGCATAAGGCACACCGTCGATCGAACCCAGAAAGAGCATGATATGTCCGGGAAACTGGAGCGTGGTGATACCTCCCATGGCACTCGTACTAAGCTTTCTTTGCCGGTCGTCCGGGGGGTTTGATTTCGTAAAGGATGCGATGAGCCTGCCCACCTTGCCCTGTTGAGCTGAGTTCCTTGGCAGTGTGATACCCATAGTGGCGAAGACCTCCTGGATGAAACGGGAGCAGTCCTGCTCTCCATACATGCCGCCCCAGCCGTAGGGGGCATTCAGCAGCTTGAAGGCCTGGACAATAGCATTGCGCGGCGTGTAAGAAAGATAGCCCCGGTGGACCTGGGAAGCGGATACAAACGCGGCATCAAACGTACACCAGCCGCCGTCCGAGCGCACAGGGACAAGTACCTGGATGACGCCGTTATCCCATTCCTGGAGGACAGCGAGCCTGACGCCCATCTGAATGTGGGTTTGGTACTGTCTGAGCCAGGGGTCGGCGTAGATGTCCACCTTGGCATCGGTAGCCACCACGAATGTTGTCCACGCCTCATATCGGGCCATTTCATCCTTGGGGCATAAAGCGATATTATCCGCAAATACCCAGCCTTCGGAATTGGCGGATATTGCATAGACCCACACATGATCTGCACTCTCAATGAGAACGAGTAGTGGTGTTGCGGCCTCCAGGGCGCTATTCTGGAGTCTGTCGATAGCGGTATCGCTCTCGCTCTTGTAAAAGGGCTTTGCAGTGGGCAGAAGCCTCTGATCACAGGGCCTGACTACATATGCCCAGTGCGCAGTGATGGAGGATGGGATCTGATCCAGGCCCATCAGGCTCTCCATATCGCGGATGAATCCCGTGGTCATCATCTTTCCATCACCGCCGACATAGCCCTGGTTCTGTGCAAGCATCTTCCGGAGAGAACTCTCCAGTGCCCGGCCGTCACGCGAGTCGGAAAGCGTAAGGACATCATGCACTGCCTTGGTCTTTTTCTTGATGTACCCATTGAAATCGACAATGTCCTGATCCGTCATAATAACAGCGTCCGGATCAGGGTGCCGGCCGATCCAGAACCCGGCGGTATTCATCTCCGGCAGTGTCCCCGGGGCGAGTGAGGGCACTGCATAGTAATTGATTATGACCTTCGGCTGGCACGCGCTCAAGAACGTGAGTATGAGGAGCAAACCGAAACCGATCTTATGTCTCATACAATCCTCCGGAGGTGTGCACATGTGCCATTTCCATCAATATCCTGCCCTATACGGCATCGGGCCTGTCAAGTAAAGATCACCGTTCCAAGGCTTAAGGGATTCTGCTATAAAGGGGGAACGGTCGGAACCGTCCCCTACTCTGTAAACCCCGGCGGCACCGAACCTTCAGGCCCTTGAGATTTCTCCGGCGATTCAGGCATGTCCTGCAGCTTAGGTTCGATTGCGAGCCCGAGCTGTCTGGTCTTTTCACAGTATGAACCATCATCCAGCCGCAGTGCGCCCATGGGCTCCACTACGATAGCAGCCTTTGCCTGCACAGGGCAGTAGTATTCACAGAACCCACATCCGCTGCACCTGTTCTCGTGTACAACGGGTACGGCGACCGGCACCCCGCCTACACGCGTAAGGCTGATGGCACCATAGGGGCAGACTTCGGCACACACCAGGCAGGGCCTGCCGAATTCCCAGGCAATACACTTCTGGTGGGTAATGGAGGCGGTTCCCACCTTGGCTTGCCTCTTCTCCTCCAGGATAAGGGGCCGGATGGCCTCTGTAGGGCACACGTGGCCGCAGGCGTTGCAGGTCTGATCGCACGGACCCTTGCGGGGAACCATAACCGGGCTGAAGAATCCGGCAAGCCCCGCTGCAAGGCCCGCCGGCTGCAGGGTGTTGGTAGGGCATGTCTTCATGCATTCACCGCACCCCACGCATCGATCCAGAAATGCACACTCGGATACGGCACCGGGCGGCCTGATCAAGGCCGGATCCATTATCTGCCCCGGGCCGCCTTCGCAAGATCCGCCCTTTAACCCTATTCGCGAGATCAAGGCAGTGCCGAGGCCGGCCAGGGCCGACAGGACGATCATACGCCTCGGGGCGGAGAACCCGATTGCCTGCCGTGCAAAGACACCTTTTCCAACAGCAAAGCGTACGGCCCTTTCAGTACAGACATCGGAACATCTCCGGCAGATAATACACTCCGAAGAGTCCGTAGCATGGGGGTCCTCGGCGATGGCATCCATGGGGCATTTTTTCCTGCAGAGTCCGCATGAGTTACACTGATCGGATACCCGGCGCCTGATGAGCAGCGGACGCAAGGACAATAAAGCCAGGATCGCCCCGGCAGGGCACAGATAGCGGCACCAGAAGCGAGGTGTCTTTAATGATAATGCAAATATACCGATAGGCAGGGCTAAGATAAGCCACTGGAGGGCATACCCGGGGTTAGGCAGGCCTGCATAGG
>JBEKLI010000094.1:0-6900 GCA_050010275.1 Desulfomonilia bacterium
CGGAATGGAAGTCCTGCGTCTTTCAGGTTGCCTGCCTTGTACAGCAGGTTCCTGGCCGCTTCTATCTCGGTGTCCATGTCCGCGAGCTTGAAGGCGTTCACCTGGAAAGTGGATATCGGCTGGCCGAACTGCTGGCGGGTTTTGGCGTATTTGAGCGCGAGCTCGAATGCACCCTGGGCCCCGCCCAGGCCCATGGCCGCAATGGCGAGCCTGCCGTTGTCCAGCGTGGAGAGCATCTGGTGAAAGCCATCTCCCCGCTTGCCGAGCAGGTTCTCTTCCGGGACTTTGCAGTCGTCGAAGTACAGCTCTCCGGTGTCCGAAGACCGCCACATCAACTTTCCGGTCATCTTCTTTGTGGTGAAGCCGGGGGTGCCGTTGGGTACAAGGATGCAGGAAACTTCTTTTTTGCCGTTGGATTTTTTCCCTGTTATAGCCTGGACGGTGCATATCCCAGCCAGGGTCGATGTGGAATTGGTGATGAATATCTTGCTGCCGTTTACCACCCACTGTCCATTCTCGATCTTTGCGGAAGTCTTGCTCGCGCCTGCATCGGAACCTGCTTCAGCCTCTGTAAGCCCGAAGGAGGCCAGGATCTCTCCACTGCACAGCCTTGGCAGCCATTCCTGCTTCTGTTTTTCGTTTCCGTAGTAGTATATAGGGCCGACGCCCAGGGAGTTGGCGGCAGCCACCGTGGCCGCCTGGGAGCCGTCGATTCGGGCTATCTCCTCTATGGCGATGATGTATGCCAGGTAGTCCATGTGGGCACCGCCGTATTCCTCAGGAACCACGATCCCGAAGAGTCCCAGGCCCGCCATCTTCCTGGTGAGCTCAATAGAGAATGTCTCCGTCTCATCAAGATGCTGCGCCACAGGTGCTATTTCATTCTCGGCAAACTCCCTGATGTTTTGACGGAGAAGCTTTTGTTCACCTGATAATCCGAAGTCACACATGGTTTCCTCCAAGTCATGGTAAAAATTGTCAAATGCATTCTCATCCGCATGTACTCATCATTTAAAAGGAAAAACCTTGGGGCAGAGAATCCTCCTTCGTCCCCTTGGGAACCCAGGCAAGATCAAGGATGGTATAGGTCGGATTCAATCGCTGGAATATGGGCACTACCCGCATCCCTATCTTGGGGTCGCCTTTCGCGAGATAGCTCATCAATATGGTGCATACACCGTCGAACTCGATATTGATGAACTTGATGGGCTTGTCGAGCAGGCTGAAGGCGCCGGATCTCTCGCACACCATGAATGTATGGACCTTCGCCGTCTTTTGTGCAATTGCGGTCATATCTATTACCGAGTTTTTGCCCAGGCATTCCGGGCAGAAGATCCTGAAAGGCTGGAAGATGGACCCCTTGGACTCGCATTTCTTGTTGTCGCATCTGGTTGCCATGAGCTTTCCCTGGGAAAGCGACTCAAAGAACGGGGCTTCGCCTCCGTATGAATGGATATAGGTCATATCCCGGGGATTCGTCACCCCCAGGAGCTTCCATTCGTTATCGGCGTCTCTGATGGGCATATTGGGGGTGAGGTGGTGGAAATTGCCTTTTAATTTATATTGATTGTTCTTCACATAGACATGTCCGAACATGCTCATAGTCCTTCTCCTTTTATGCGTCTTTTTTCAGCAGATGATCAGGATGCATGAGGATCGTCGCAGTCACGTGCGACCCCACTCCTGCGTGGCTGATGGCAAGGGCTCTCTTGGCACCCTTGACCTGCAGATTGGTCCAGTCGGAAGGCTTCTTCCTGTTGAATTTCTTCCAGAGCTTTTCATCGCCGTGAATCTCTGCCCACCGGTTCCAGATATGCGATGCAATCTCGAACGTCTGCATGATGCCGGTGGCACCCACTGCGTGCATGCATCCCAACAGGCCCCCGGAGATGTTGGACGGGAGTTTGCCCGGCTTGCCGGTCTTGGGGTTGGTGTGATAGCAGTCACCGGACTCCACATAGTCACGGCCATGGCCGTAGGGCCTTAACCCGATATCCTCATAGGTCTGCACATCGCTGATAGTGAATGCATCGTGCAGCTCGATCACGTCCAGGTCCTTTAATGGGTCTTTGATGCCTGTCATACGGTATCCGTACCATGCCGCCATGCGGGCACCCAAGAATCCCGTGAAACCGGGATACCGCTCACCACCGGGAAATTCTTTTCCCAAATTCTTGTACTGATCCGCTGTCTCGTTGGGCAGAAGCGGTATCTCCATGTCCCTTCTGTCTGCGGGGCGCAGGGTGTGAGAGCCTGCCGCCACCCAGATCCTCAGGGGTACGTTCTTGGAGTTCTTTGTCAGCTTTATGGCAGTATCCTCGTCGCATATGATAGCGCAAGCAGCGCCTACACTCATGAGGCACGCATCCAGAGCCCTCAATGGGTCTGCGATTATCGGTGATTTCAAGACATCATCAACCGTGATTTTCATGGGGCCATGGGCGAACGGGTTGAAACGGGCATAGCCGTGGTGCTTCACCGAGATCTCGGCCAGGGTTCTCCTGAACGAGGCCTGGGCCTTTCCGAAGACCTGCCAGTACTTCTGGGCCATGACGGCATAGTATCCCGTGTAGATGTGGCCCAGGGGCGATTCCCAGTCCTTGTCCGCGGCGCACGATATCAGGAAGTTTCCTTCGTCCGTGGGGACCTCATCCATCCTCTCCCATCCCATGGCCAGCACGCAGTCCGAATATCCGGATGCCACCGTCTTCATGGCCTCCCAGAGCGTGGAGCCGCCGGTAGCACCGCCGGTCTTTATGCCGCAATTGCCCAGCGGGTCCAGGCCTAGCCTGTCGTGAATAACCGCCTCACCCAGGAGTTGATCCCCGAAGTGATCGGCGAAGTGACCGTAGTAGCATGTATGGATGTACTGCTTCAATTCGGCAGGGGACATATTCAGAAGGTCCGCTGCCATGGTAAATGCATCCACGCAAAGCTCCTCGGTACGCTTGTCAGGCATGGCCCTGTCAAATTTAGACTGCCCGGCCGTCACCAGGTAGACTGGCCTCATCAACTTGGGCACCTTAAGCTGCTGCTTACTGAATTTGATCATACGAATCCCCCTGTCTCATGAAATTATAGGTATGTCCCCGCTGCTTCACTGTTACTGAAACCTATCCCGTCAACGGATGTTTCTAAGGATGAGAATCCATCCAATTCACCAAAAAGTATGCTCAATCAAAATTGAGGCTGAAAACAGTTTACAAATTTATATGGTTCCAACCCAGAAGACCACGGAGAGCCCTTTGCTTTTGTTCGTGATCATCTCTTTCTCGGGGGTGGAATAGTAGTGTATCGAATCGCCCTCCGAAAGCGTCACGGTTTTATCGCTGTGCACGAGCTCCACTGTACCTTTCAGTACGCAGAGCACCTCCTGGCCGTTCTTGATGTTTTTCCTCGCAGGGATGCTCTTCCCCGGCTCCAAGACCAATACGGCGCTGTCGATGATGTTCCTGTTCTCAGGGGGAAAGAATCGCTGGGTGATGAATCCCGTGTGGGGCAGTTCCACATCCTTCCACTCGGATTTGCGGATGACTATCAGCCTCTCCATCTGTTTTGCCTGATTGAGGACATCGCCCGCCTCGATGCCGATGGCGTTGCAGATCTTGACGAGTGTGTACACCGATGGTGAATTGACGTCATTCTCCACCTGGCTTAAAAAGCCCTCGGATACACCGGCCCTTTCCGCCACAGTCTTTAAGATGAGCTTTTGCTCTTTTCTCTTTTGTCGAAGTATCGGTCCAATATTCATAATGTTAAATATTCAGTATATTAAAAATTAGATTAAAATAAAACTTAACTAATAATAAATATTTAATCAGCCTCTGTCAACCACATAGTTCATTCGGAGAGCAATAGAAATATCCTATGTGAAATTAATATATTATAAGATTATTGTTCAGGAGTTATCGACTTTTGCCGTAGATCCATGATGCTCATGGCAAGCAGGGATATACGAAGAGACGACTGCTTAGGCAGTCAGTCCATTCTTCGCCGTGGAAACGGGTCAGTACTGAAATTCAACCCGGGGCATGAGCAGGGATCTTTTGATTCGGTTCCTACAGGGTGAGTATCTCGTCTATGGTGAGGTCTTCCACCCGGGAGGGATCGATCCCCTTCAACCTTGCAGAGAGCTCCTTGGCAGAGATCTCTGCAATGGTCATGAGTATTCTGTAGTCGTGTTTGTTCAGCCAGATAAGGAAGTTCCAGGCGTAACAATTCTTGCAGTGGACTTTCTTTTTTTTCAGATAGGCATCGCCTTCCAGAGACTCCAATTTTTTATGGCGGGGGCATGCGATGTCGATGCAGAATGTTCCTGATTTGTATTTCTTCGTTGCCATATCCAACCTCGTATCGGTGTTAATCATTTTTAATGCATACCACTTCTGCTGTGATTTGGCAATTTATTCCCTTAAGCCTTTATAGGGACATACACATTGGAATACCCTCACTATCATCTCCTTGAATTCATGACGAATATCCTGGGAGGTATGCCGTTTGATAAAAGGATTGACTCCTGCAGACATTGTCGATAAAAAATTTCCTGTCGGCCCAATAAGCGTCAAGGCGCATTCATGTGATGCCGGCAGGAGGCTTTGAAAGCCATTATGGTTGACCAAGTAACCGTAGGCGTATGCCAGAATTTGCAAAGCTATGATATCGAACATAACATCATGAAATCTGCAGCCATGGCAGACCAGGCTGCAGACAAGGGGGCTGACATCGTCGTATTTACCGAGATGTTCTCCACCCCCTATGAGCCCAAGGCAATCCGCTCTGCGGAACAGTTCAGCATGAAGGCCCTCGATGTCATGAAAGCCAAGGCATTGAGCCGCAAGATCCATATCGTTGCCGGTTCCTTACCCTGGACATCGCACGGGAACAGACTTTTCAACCGGGCCCATGTCATCGGACCGGATGGAGAGATCATCTATCACCATGACAAGATCCACCTCTTCGACTGCACACCGCCGGGAGGACCATCGGTGAGAGAATCAGAAGCTATTGCCCCAGGCAGTTCGCTCGGACATTTCGCAACACCTTGGGGGAATGCTTCCGTGATCGTGTGCTATGACATCAGGTTCACCCCCCTTGCACAGATCCTCATTGAAAGGGATGTAAGGCTCCTGTTCATCCCTGCCGCATTTTCTTTAACCACCGGGAAGGCCCACTGGGAGATGCTGATAAGGCTGCGGGCAGTGGAGTTGCAGGCATTTGTCATCGGAGTACAGCCCGCATACAATCCTCATCTTACTTATATCCCCTGGGGACATTCCATGGTAGCATCCCCTTGGGGTGATATCCTGCTTGATGCAGGCACTTCTGAGACTGTCCAAGTCGTGAAGCTTGATCTTACAGAAATCGAGAAGATCAAGGTACAGTTCCCCTTACGTGCACACCGAAGATTCGATCTTTACCAGACAATATGGAAGGGCGGCTCATGATCGAGGTACGTTCCCTATCAAAGACCTTCAAGAGTCAAACGGTGCTTGACCAGCTTGACTTCGTTATACCCGAAGGGAAGATAACCGTGGTCATGGGCCCCACCGGAACGGGAAAGAGCGTCTTGCTGAAGCTCATCCTTGGTCTCATGAAGCCTAATTCGGGACAGATCCTCGTTGAAGGTAAGGATATTGTTGCCATGAATGATGAGGAGCTTACCGAGATCCGGAAAGAATTCGGCGTATGCTTCCAAGACTCGGCATTGTTCGATTCCATGAGTGTGGGAGAGAATGTAGGGTTCCCTTTTACCATGCATACTGACCTTACGAAAGAACAGATCGCAAAAGAAGTGGCATCCTTACTCAGGGAGGTAGGCCTCGCAGGTATCGAAAGCAAGATGCCTGCCCAACTTTCCGGGGGTATGAGAAAGCGTGTGGGACTTGCCCGGGCTCTTGCCCTGAACCCTAAGGTACTGCTGTTTGATGAGCCCACCACAGGGTTAGACCCGGTCATGACCAGTGCCATCAATTCACTCATCAAGGAAGTCCAGGGAAAGTCCGGAGCCACGAGCCTCGTAATCAGCCATGACATCCATGGAGCCTTCGAGCTGGCAGATCATCTGGCAATACTTTATGAAGGGAAGATTGCATTTCATGGTTCGCCGGATGACTTCAATAAGACCAAAGACCCTCTTGTAAGACAATTCGTCGAGGGATTACTTGAGGGTCCTATTAATCCGATACAATAATTACGGCTTTTCAGGTGTTCACAGCGAACCCCGACGATCTGTTTATAGATTCAAATGTCTCAGGGCATTATAAATTCCGTGTCCGGATGCCTTACGGACAGTACAGGGCATGGGGCCTTCTTGACGATCTTTTCAGCCGTATGTCCGAAGAGCACATACTTAAGGCCTGTGCGGCCATGAGAGCCGACAACGATAAGATCAATCTGCTCGTTACGGGCGAACTGGATAACCTCGTAGAACGGGATTCCATGCAATATATAGGTGTCGCAGTGCATCTGGGTAGGAACGATGACGCTCACCATCTCTTCAAGCTTGTTGGAGGCATTCTGCTCGAACTCGAGATAAAGCTGGGGCAGGATGGTAGGGCTCAAGGTATATTCTGAGAATTCAGTGAAATCCTGCAACACGTGCACAAGATAGAGCCTTGCTCGGAACATTTTATTGAAATCAACAGCATAACCGAATGCATGCCTGGAAGGAACACTGAAGTCGGTTGGTATGAGTATCTTATTGATCATAGCTTAAAAATAAATTCGAACATAGCTCTTGTCAATACGGCCTATCTTGCCATTATCGCCCCAACCCTGTATATGAGCCACAGATGAAGCACGCTATACTTTTATCATTATGTATAATAATGCTCCTTGAGGGATGTGCTCATCTGGAAGTGCCGACAAAGGACGTCTACCCATTTCGTGCCGAGTTTATTG
>JBEKLI010000095.1:0-6835 GCA_050010275.1 Desulfomonilia bacterium
CAGGGTATATGAGCACATTGAGACGCGCCAGGGCATCGAGCGAGGTCACCCTGTCATGCTCCCTCCTGGAGCAGACCGCATCGGCCGCAATGACCACTTTGTACCCGTCGGCCAAGAGGTCAATGGCGGTCTGCATAACGCACACATGCGCCTCAATGCCGCTGATGACGGCCGTCTTCCTCCCTGTCGATTTAACGGCCTTCTTGATGTTCTCATTCCGGTAACAGCTGAAAAAGAGTTTTTCATACCGCGCTATACCCTCAAGGTGTCCTGACACTTCAGCAATGGTCGGGCCGAGCCCCTTGGGGTATTGCTCGGAAACAATGACAGGGATCTTGCAGGCCTTTGCAGTTTCTATGAGTATGATGCCGTTCTTTACATAGGCATCTCTGAATTGCTCTTCCATGGCTGCATGGAGCCTTTCCTGGATGTCCACGACTAGCAGCAGGCAGTCATCACGTTTGAGAAATGCACTCATTCTTTGCCTTTCATGAGAAAATGAGCGGATATGCGGCCGCATACACCAGAGCCGGGATCAAATTTCCTACCCGGATAGTGGTGAGCCCCAGCAGGTTGATCCCGATGCCTAAGATGATCATCCCGCCGGTGGCTGTGATGGAGCTAAGTACAGCCGGTTCCTGGAGAAAGGCGATATGTGCTGCCAGCAGCGTTAAAGAGCCCTGGATCACAAGCACGCTTAATGCGGAGAATGCAACACCGATACCCAAGGTTGATGCAAGCGCGATGGATGACACCCCGTCGAGCATGGATTTCAACAGCAGCGTGTCCGGGTTGTGCGCGGTTCCGTCCTGGATACACCCGATGATGACCATTGCACCCGTGACAAATAACAACGTTGCACTCATGAACCCCTGTACAAACGTGGCGGATGATGAATTGAACCGTACCTTGAGATATTCTCCTATACGTTCGACACCCCTCTCGATCCTCATAATTTCCCCTGTAACGGCACCAAGCAGTATGCATGCAACGGAAGGTATGAGGCCCTTTGCCGAAAGTGCCATGTTGAGACCGATGACGACAACCGCAAGCCCGAGGGCCTTCATAAGGGTTGCCTTAAGGTCCCGGCCTATACGCTTTCCGGCAAGAATCCCCACCAGGGAGCCTGCCAGCACGGCTGACGTATTTGCAATGGTTCCAATCATGAAATGACCTTTTCGGTTTTAGTCCTTAAGGGTTCGATCAAAGGATTTCACTACCGGATGGGAAAGTCGTTGGTCAATGATAAAAATACGTGAGGATCTGAAGTACCGTCACTCATGGGTATTGGAGGATATTCTTTAAAAAAAATGATAATGTTTCCCGGTGAATGTGTCGAATATTTAGTTGATAAACGAATCAGGCCGGAGAAAATAATAAAAGATGTTGCATATCATTCCTCATGAAGACCCTAGCCAGGCCCTGAGGATCAAGCGATTCCTCATGGCCTTTGGTTCGTACTTCATGTGGATGCTGATTGTGCTGTATTGCTACATGCAGGGCCTCTTCGGGATGACTCTGCCCCAGACACTGCTTATCTGCGGCATGGTCAGCGCGATGAACATCATCATCTTCTTTATCATTCGCACCGGCCTGAACAAACATTTCACAGACCCGAGCCTTACCGAGACCCAGATGGTCCTTGCAACAGTCTGGGTTATGATCATAAGTTATTTCCTGACCCAGACCCGGGGTATCATGCTGCTGCTCTACATGGTGATATTCATCTTCGGCATCTTCAGGCTGAACCTTCGTCAGTTCTGCTCACTCTCCGTATTTGCAGTGCTGGGCTATGGCTTTGTAATCGCTCTTTTACGCGCGAATCATCCTGAAAACATCAACACCAGGGTGGAGCTTCTCTACATGGTGACCTTAGGCGCCGGCCTCTTATGGCTCTCATTCATGGGGAGCTACATCAGCATATTAAGGAAAAAGCTGAGCATAGCCAACAGCGAGCTCAGCGACGCCATGCACCTGATCAAACAGCAGGCTATCCACGATGACCTCACCGGTGTGTATAACAGGGGCTACCTCTTCCAGATCCTGTCGCGTGAAAAGTCACTTGCAGACCGGGGAGAATGCCCCTTCTCCGTGTGCATATTCGACCTTGATGATTTCAAGAAGGTCAATGACACCTACGGCCACTTTTATGGTGATGCGGTCTTAAAGACACTGACTGAGCGTACCAGGGAAAACATCCGCCAGCAGGACTATATTGCCCGCTACGGCGGGGAGGAGTTCGTGCTTGTTCTCGCCTACTCCGACCTCGGAGATGCAGTCAAATGCGCAGAGAGGATCAGGAAGATGATCTCCGAGATATCCTTCCCCGGCCTTCCCGAGGATCTCCGGGTCACCATCTCCATGGGCCTTACGCGCTACCAACCTGGTGAGACCATCGATGCCCTGCTGGTCAGGGCCGATGATGCACTCTACCGGGCCAAGAGATCCGGCAAGAACACCATCATATGCGACCCATCGGTTTTTCACAATATAACCGACCATCAATCTTCGGCTGCTTAAAAGATTACATGCGAAGATATCCGAGCAGGTCCCTTGGATCATCCAGGAGAATCCTTGCACCGTGATTCATGAGCCGCTGCCTGTCCTGGTAACCCCATAAGGCGCCGAATGGCGCCATACCCGCCCGGTTGGCCGTGTCCATATCGATGATGCTGTCACCCACAAAGATGCAGTGCATCGGGTCCACTCCCATACGCTCGGCACACAGGTAAGCACCCGCGGGATCGGGCTTTCTCGGGACAGATGGTGCAAGACCCCTTACTTCGATAAATCTCCAGTTCGGAAGCAGAGACCTTGCCATTGTCTTGGTAAAGTCATCGAGTTTATTTGAGAGGATCGAGAGCCTGATGCCCATTTCCATAAGCCCGTCAAGCAGCTCCGGGATGCCGGGAAAAGGCCTGGACTTGACGGACCACCGGGCGCCGTATTCCTCCCTCATTGCCTTCACACTCGCAGCAATTGTCTCAACGGTCCTCTGTTCCTCCGGCAGGGCCCTCATGGCCAGGACCTCGATCCCGTCGCCCACAAGATCACGATACTGCTCTATTGGAAGGACGGGAAACCCGAGGCTTTCAAGGGCCGCATTCATGGAGTCGGCAATATCCTCGATGGTATCGAGCAATGTACCGTCCATGTCAAAGATCACAGCCTGATATGTGTCATTTTTCATAATGTCTGGCATACTTAATTAATGAAAGGTGTAGAGTGCAATAATAGTCAATCAAGATCCTGCTGTAAAGACCAGGAAGTAGATCCAGGACGAATATTGGACTTCTATCCATTTTCCTTATAAGGTTACGTGCAATCTGCGGGGATATTCCCCGGACATTATAGTTTTTATTGTATTCGTCACTTCACCTGGTTCATCGAGAAGTAAAGATTATGTTTAGAAATATTCAATTTGGCCAAAGCGTTACTCATGGCACGAAATCTATGGTTTAAATATTTTAGCAGCATATTGCCTTACAATCAACGGTTGACGTTAAAGTTTGAGATAGTCGAAAGCCTTTAGGTATCTTTCTCTTTGCAGATCCTTAAAGATCATTTAATGTAAAATTGAAGGTGGATGCAAACCGTCACCACCCGATAAATGGAACTACCGAAGAATGAATACTCGGATAATCCACTCTACACACAGGAGGCATTCATGAAAAAAACAGTAGTATTTCTCATGGCAATGGTCTTTCTACTCTGCATCGATGTACATGCTGAAGACCAATGGAAACTTGCTAAAGAGTCGGAAGGAATAAAGGTATACACAGAAAAAGATCCTCAAGGTAAAGATTTTGCTATCTTCAAAGGAGTCTGCGAAGTTGATGCTCCCTGGGAGGTCGTTCTTGAGGTTCTTAAAGACCAACCATCATACACCAAGTGGTTTCCAAACTGCAAGGAATGCCGGTTGATCAAAAGGGATGAAAAAAATAATTCAGTCATCTATATGGTCATCAGCCCCGGCTGGCCTGTGGTGGACAGGGATGTGGTATTTTATACATTAAATTATGAATCCCCGGAAAAAGGTGAACATACCATCTCGCTCAACTACATCAAGGACTCTGACGGTATAGTGCCACGGAATAAAGATTATGTCCGTATGTTGGATATCGGTGGGGGTTATGTTCTTACAAAGATTAATAAAAATAAAACGACCGTGGCATTCACGAATAGATCCGATCTTGGAGGGAATATACCTGTTTCGCTTGTAAATTTCATGGCTGTGGATATACCTTTCAAATCACTGAAGGGGATCAGAGAGATGGTAAAAAAGGATGAGTATTACAAAAAGGCAGGTGTTCAGAAATAAAACGAGTGCTTGTTGTTCGCTAAGAATTGTCAGGGAGACATGGTGGAGTACCTCTATTGTCTCTGCCTAACAGCAGACATCAACCTCACCGCGTAGCACAGTGAGGCGATATTGGCTGGATGCTAGGGTTAGGCGGCTTTTATCGCTCTGTGCCATCCGCTATTCCATGCGCACAGTTACTAAATTGCCCATAGCAGTCACATCGCCGCTGACCTCACGTCTTAGACCAGTGGCGGCTTCACCTGCTGTGATTGAGGTTTGATTCCTTTACTTTCCAGGGGGGCGATAACTGGGCGTCTTTTTCGCTGCTGCGTCGATATCCTCAGGGGTCAGGAGCACCGTGACCTTGGTGGTGGCGGCCCCGGCAGCATTGACTGTCAGGGAGAGTGCCGCTGCGGTGACGTTGTCCGGCGCATCAATGATGACAAAAAGATCGATATCACCAAAGGCATAATATAAAGCCTCTACCTTGGCACCGACCGACCCAAACAACTTTTCGATGGCTGCTCGTCGACTGGAACCGCCCTCTTTGAGCAACCCCTTGATTCCTTCACCGACATAGTTGACTTGAGCGAGATACTTTGGCATTTGAGCCTCCTTTAGCAATAGGCGTACACCTCGTGGGAGGTGCACTAACGAATAGTGATCAGCGACTATATGATGAAAAGAATTTTGTCTTATGGTCACCTCCTTCTGCATCTCATGCCTTCGACCTCTGCATGTCACATTGCTTTCTCGATGTCGTATAAGAAAATACCGGACACTACATTTAGAAAAAAGACGATGATGCTCTCACGGGAACCTAAAATACAAGGTGTTAGGGACTTAGATGTTCATGACATTTTCACTTGCTATAATAATGCCCAGTATGCAGATTTCAAGAGGGAGCAGACTCTTTGATAATATCCTCTTATGAACTCAATAGAAGTATCCCCCACAACAGTTAAGTTAAGCTACCTACAGTAGAGATCACTTCGATAAATTGCTGGCACCTATCTCAGATTATGGCCATTGATAACTTTGATAAAATTACTGCACTCAATCTCTAAATATAAAGAGATGATATCTGCGATAAATCAGCGCTCTCTCTAGCGCTGAAATGTGAACATTTTGAATTGATAACTATGTTAATCAGTCCACTTCATATGGTATACGCCTGCGGCGCCTCTTCCTCGCCGTCTCGCTATCATCTTTGATTGGGAATGGAATAAGCACAAGACCCTTGACAAAGGGTATTTTAGTTGTATAATACAACCATGAAGCATGTGGTATTATCCAAGGACCGGGAAATCCTCTCCATCATGACAGAGCTTTCGAAGGCAGTCCGCTGCTGCCGCCAGGACGAGGTATTCTGCGAGGACGTCACGTACACTCAGTTCGTC
This sequence comes from Desulfomonilia bacterium, assembly GCA_050010275.1. Classification (GTDB taxonomy): domain Bacteria; phylum Desulfobacterota; class Desulfomonilia; order UBA1062; family UBA1062; genus MWEI01. The sequence continues at coordinate 5,704 of JBEKLI010000095.1, forward strand.
ATCCTGGATGCTGTCGCCAGGAACCACACATTGAACATGGCAAGCCTGCATGATGCGTTATCCGTTGACAAGAGCACCACGACACGCCTTGTCGCACCGCTCATCAAGCGGAACCTGATCGTTCGGGATAAGGCGGATCACGATTCGCGGGCTGCCACGTTGAAGCTGACAGAGGAAGGCTCTGAGGTGCATGGGAAGGTCTGGCAATGCCTGTTGTCCTTCATACGGGCCGTTCGGAATGAGATACCCGAAGAGAAGAGGGAAGAGGTCCTTGAAGGGGTCCGTATGTTCCTCACGGCAATGCAGAATGTTTCCGCCACACGCTGCGAGGGAGACACCGGGTCGGTCCGATGCAAGTGCTCGGCAATAGTCTGAACGGTGTGCATGGATCAATTCTCTCTTAAAGGTGAAGATATGACTGAGAAAGAGTGTTCAGAAAGCCGGCCCGATGCAAAGGTCCTTTTGCCCATGGCGCCCTATCCGGCTGATGGTGCGGCAGCAATAAAGCCACCCCGCCTGGATCAGCCCTGTGTGAGCGGTTGGTTGGAAGGGACTTCAGGAAAGGTCCCCCGTGTGACTGCGTCGTTGAAGCGGGAAGATCGCTGGGGTACCATCAAGGCGCGCTTCGGTGTGGGCAGGATGCACTACACCGTCGATCCCGGACTCTATGCCCTGGGACAGCCCCATGAAGATTCCCCAATACTGGTGACGGCCAACTACAAGATGAGCTTCGACAGCCTCCGGGGTTCTCTGCCGGGGAGAAATGCATGGATTCTTGTCTTGGACACCAAGGGGATCAATGTCTGGTGCGCAGCAGGCAAGGGGACTTTCGGAACCGAGGAACTCTTGCGCCATATCACTGCAAGCGGCTTGAAAGACATGGTCAAACATCGTGACCTGATCCTGCCGCAACTTGGCGCGCCCGGTGTAGCGGCCCATCTGGTAAAGAAATTTTCAGGGTTTAAGGTTCACTACGGACCGATCCATGCCGGTGACCTTCCCGCCTATCTCGAGAAGCTCGCCCCCAAAGCTAGTCTCCCTTCGTCCGTGCCGCCCGATCCCAAAATGATCGGGCGGAAGGACCAGCTCGAGGAACTTGTTAAGGCGATCATCGGGCAGGACCTTCCCGTCG
>JBEKLI010000096.1:0-6835 GCA_050010275.1 Desulfomonilia bacterium
ACCAATGTAGACCTCAAGAAGGCTGTGGAGGAGCGCCGTTTCAGAGAAGATCTTTACTACCGGCTCAATGTGGTTCCACTTATTATGCCCGCACTCAAGGATAGACCCGATGACATCCCGGTACTGGCAAGATACTTCCTAGATACATACAGCAAGGAGATCGGCCCGAGATTCAAAGGATTCAGTACCGCCGCCATAGAGGCCATGATGAAGCATGACTGGCAGGGCAACATCCGTGAGATGCAGAACAGGATCAAACGCGCCGTGGTAATGGCCGAGGGTGACTACATCCAGCTTCAGGACATCGACCTTGGCGATACGGAGAAAGATGAAGCTATGAAAACTCTCAAAGAATCCCGTGATTCGGCTGAGATCTCAGCCATAAGGTGTGCCCTTACACGCTATAGAGGTAACATATCCAAGGCCGCTCAAGATCTCGATGTAAGCAGGCCGACCCTGCATGATCTTATCAAGAAGCACGGCATTACCGTTACAAAATGAAGAGAGAATTTCCTCTTAAATTCTTACTATCCGGCAGGGAAGAGATTTTTAAGCTCTTTCCTGATCGTCTTTAAGACATCCTGCTTCTCCCGGTTACTCTTTTCGATCTTCTCAATTCTCTGGACAAGCTCCTCTACCTTATCATCGAGCGTATGTAATCGGGAGATAATTTTTTCGAGTTCCGCTACAATATCAATATCGGAAGAGATGCCTTCCATCAGCCCCAGCAGGTCTTTGACCTTCTTGGATGTATCAGGATCCATACACCTCACGCTTGGCCTTGAGATGGATATGCGACAGGGATGAATACACCCTGTCGAGTGCAGTCTTGAGTTCGGCGATCTCATCTTCCAGCGGTTTTCTCTTTTGGTATTCCTCATCGAGCTTGGTTTCCAGCTCATGAATCCTTGCCGTGCTGATACTCAGGTCCTTTTCGAGGATGGAAACCTTGACATCAAGCTTTGCCTTACCCTGGATGTCCTTAGAGAAGCGCACGAGCTTCTCCTCAAGGACCTTGCTTCTTATAATCTCCGTATCGAAACCGATTGCCTTCTCATCGAGCATACCCACTACATGTTGGATATAGTGGTCTGCATCTTCGAGCTGCTCGTTCAGGAACAGGATTTCGCGCTCCAGGAGCTTGTGCTCCCTCGCCGCCTTTTCAAGCCCGGCAAGATTCACCTTGAGATTCGAGTTCTCCCGCCCGATCTCTTCAATGACCCGGTCGTGCTCCTTGAGCTTCCGGGCTACGTCCTTCTTCTCAAAGAGGATCTGGGAAACCTCCGTATTCAGGTCCTCGATGGTTTCCACAGCCTTGGCAATGGCAGCATGGGCGCCATCCTTTGCTATGATGGGGGATATGACCGATTCTCTAACCGCCGCCGGAGCCGGTGTGGCCTGCTCTTTGATCTCTTCCTGCGGTTTTATAAGTACGGGGTCGACATTCCAGGGCCTGTTGGGCCTGCGCTTCTGCATCTTGGGCATCCGCTCAGCAACACTTTTATCAAAACCGTCTTTCATAGATAACAACTCCTCATTTCAACAAGATAGGCATCATGAAAGATCCAATACCTTTTAGGTTGAATCCGAGCACTACGTTAACCACAAAACCGATTAAAAGACAATCGGGAGATTAGGAAAAACCTCCCGAATAAAATCATTAAGATCTGCTGAGCCCCGGTTTTTGGGGGCATACTGTGTAATTGGCACCCCTACGCTCGCCGCCTCGGCGATTTTTATATCCTGGCGGATCAGAGTCTTCATAAGATAGCCGTTGTAATGCGTCTCCAGGGCCTCCTTTGCCCGCTGACAGATGTTGTGTGATGCATTATAGTTGTTCAGAAAGATGAAGATATTATCAAAGATAAACTCAAAATCTTCCTCAATGGTCGAGAGCGTCTCGAAGAGGATCTTAAGCCCATGGTAGGATAGAAAGTCCGCCAATACCGGGACAAAAAGATCGTTGCAGGCCAGGATACCGTTGAGGTTCAGCAGGCCGATGGAGGGAGAGGCATCCATGACGATCACGTCAAATTCATCCTGGATTGCCATAATGCTCTTTTTCAGGCGCTGCTCCCGGGCATTCATGGAGGTAAGCGCCAGTTCTACGGGAGAGAGATCAAGGTTTGCAGGAATGAGCTTCAGGTTTTTCATCTTCGTATCCAGAATGATGTCTCGGATGTGAGTCTTTTCGATGAGAACATTATAGAGGGTATTCTCAAATGAATCGTGATCTATCCCGAGGCACTGGGTGAGATGACCTTGGGGATCGAGGTCTATGAGAAGCACCTGCATGCCGAGCTGGGCCAGCCTGAAGGCATAGAATGACGATACACTCGTCTTTCCTGTTCCGCCCTTGAAGTTAAGGAAGATCTGCCTCCTCTTGGATGTAACCAGTGAGGGCTTGCCGAGGATCTTGAGATACATGGGAATGTCGTGGGGATAATAGGTGCGCACCCCGTCTATGATCTGGGGTTTGGGAAGCTTCCCCTCCGTCTCCATCTTCAGCAGGGTCGGTTTTGTAATCCCAAGCAATGTTGCAAATTCTTTGGCTGTGTATACGGGTTGTTCCATTTATGACCGCTCCATCATGATCTCCCACCACCCCTGCCATTTGGCGATAATCCATTCGAATTCCTCGGGCGAAGCACTAAGGGGCTCTCCGAAATCCTCACCTGTGAGCCTTTTAAGGGTCTGCACGGCCTGCATTCTCACTTCATGAGATGGATCTTCCAAGGCCTTGATTACCTGTTCCACATCATCCGGCGATCCCCATATGGCCATGAGCCTCAGACAGTCTTTCCTCACTGATTCATCAGGGTCTTCGGTACAGAGCCTTGCCACCGAGCCAAGGGAGCTTTTGTCATTCAACCAGAAGAGATAGCTGATAACCCTCCTGCGAACATAGGCGTCGGAGTCTTCAAGCCACTTGATACCATCTTCGGGTCGAAATGCTCCCTTACGGAACAGATAGCGTATGGCCCTGGCCCTCACCCGTGGATCTTCATCCTGGGTAGCTGCCCTGAAGATATCCGAGAAATCGGCATCGGCGTCAAAGAGGATGTCATACACGACATCGGCTGTCGGCTTGTCCGCATCTTTCAGAACAGATGAAAAGACCTGAGCAGGGTCCGGGGTTTCTTTGAGGATAGCCTTTGCAGCCATCTTCTTGATTTCAGGTTCTGCATCATGCAGGTCTCGCAGAATCTGGTTCAATCCAACGCCCTTCAACGAACCCTCCTCTCCGTACGTATGAATATAAATGGGAAGGGCACAATCAGTCAAGCTTATCAAAGAAAAGGATTTTAACTCCTTGTGCCTCCATGATAGCCTATCCTCCATGGGAGTTCTTATAGCCGATGTGGTCATACTTTCAAACATCCCAAAGGTGCTCTCTTATTCAATACCTAACGATATGTCTCCAAAGGTGGGATTGAGGGTCGCAGCGCCTGTCAGGAAATCGACAAGGGTCGGCGTCATTATCGGCATCAGGGAAAGCTCAGAGTCAGATAAGGGGCTTAAGGATCTCGCATGCGCCCTCGATGAGACCCCCCTTATAGCATCCGAACTGATCGAGCTCATCTCTTGGACATCAAAGTACTACCATGCAGGCATCGGCCCTTGCATGGCCCTTGCCTTTCCGCCATACCTCAGGCAGTGTCGCACGATTATACTTGATGAAGATCCGGTCATATTCAAGACCGACAGGGAAAATGACAGACTCGGCCCTCATCAGAAATCAATACTTGATGCCATTCCCCATACGGGCATCCGGATGAGCACCCTCAAAGACCTCTTACCGGGGATCACCCAGAAGATAAAGGCTTTGGCCAAGCGCGGTTTTATAGAGCTCAAAGAAGTACCATGCAGCTCCGCCCCTTCCTGTTCCGCGACACCGGAATATACCCCGGACCAGCACAAGGCAATCAGTGAGATCACGCAAGCCATCAAGGCCGGGAGATTTCACGCCTATGTCCTCCATGGGATTACGGGATCAGGCAAGACAGAGGTGTACCTTGCGACTGCAATGGAAGCCATCAAGCTTGGGAAGTCCGTGCTCTACCTCGTCCCTGAAATAGCCCTGACCCCACAGACCATTGACATGGTTAAAAGCAGGATACCCCTTAAGGTGGCCGTGTTCCATTCGGGCCTCTCTCCAAAGGATCGTGCCCGGGAATTCATGAAGGTGGCGCGTGGAGGTGTGAAATTCGTCCTGGGCACCCGCTCCGCGATCTTTTCACCATTAAGGGAGATCGGCCTTATCGTAGTGGACGAGGAACATGACCACAGCTACAAGCAGGAAGACGGCGTTCCCTACAACGCCCGGGACCTGAGCCTTTTACGGGCAAAGAATAACGGAGCAGTGGTGATCCTGGGCTCCGCCACCCCGAGTATGGAGACCTATGATAGGATAAGGTTGCCCCATTCGAGTCTCATCACCATGACGAGTCGGATCGGCCCTGCAAAGTTGCCGGAAGTTGAGATCGTGGACATGAGGGGGATACAAGGGCCGCTGTCGGAAAGACTCATCATGGAGATGATCGATACCCTTTCCAAGGGCGAGCAAGTGCTTCTCTTCATCAACCGGCGGGGTTTTTCGGCTGCCATGGTGTGCCCGGGGTGCGGCAAGGTCCTTACGTGCAGCCGCTGCGACAGGAGCCTCACCTACCATAAGGCTAAGGGAAAGGCCTTATGCCACTGGTGCGGCTTTACCATGAATTTGCCCGAGATCTGTCCCTTCTGCGGTTGCCTTGACATGAAACCCATCGGCATGGGAACGGAACAGGTCATCCAGGCAGTTCAGAAGGTCACCCCGGGTAAGTATGTCCTTCAGATAGATTCCGATGAAATGACAACGGTAAAAAAATTGACGGCAGCACTGGATGCCATCAGGGCTGGAAGCGTTGACGTCATCGTAGGCACCCAGATGATCGCCAAGGGTCATGACTTTCCCCTTCTCACCCTTGTGGGGGTGGTGTACGCCGAGCAGCTTCTGTATATGCCCGACTTCAGGAGCGGCGAGCGGACCTTTCAGCAGATCGTCCAGGTGGCCGGACGCGCAGGAAGACGCAAGTCAGACACCAAGGTGATCATCCAGACATATGTCCCGGATCATCCTCTTATACAGTCGATCTCCGGGTATGACTATCAGGCAATGATGGAAATAGAAAAAGACATAAGAAAGGCTACCTTCTTTCCGCCCTACTCGCATATGGCCCGGTGCGTGGTCAGTTCAATAAAAGACAAGACCGCACGGGAATTTTCCGTTCAGCTTGCATCATCGGTTAATATTCCCGGGGTAGAGGCCCTCGGTCCTGCACCGGCGCCCATTGCGCGCCTGCGAGACCATTTCCGGTGGCATTTCATCCTTCGGTCAAAGAATAGAGGCGCCCTTCATAAGGCCATTGATATTTTAGAGCGGATACACCAACCGCAAGAAACAGACCTCAAGATCGATGTTGATCCTTATTCGATGATGTAAGGGCCTGAAAAGTCTTTAAGGTTTCCTGTAGGAGAGCTTACGGACCAGCTTCGCCCTATCCTTGAGTTTTATTTTGAGATAGCATGGGCTCAAGATGAGGCTTTTTATGATCTCTCTCTTTGTCATCCCTGATCTCCTTCTCATCATCCATGATGGGCTATAGATATATATCGGCAGATCTTGAGCCTTTCTGGAGTGCAGATTTTTTTATTGCCATAAGGCTCAAAATCTAGGTGCATATTCTCAAGAAGAAACTAGATTGATGAAAAGAGGAGACTTTAAGACCTAGAGGAATGTGGCGGAGAGAGAGGGATTCGAACCCTCGGTAGAGCTTTTGACCCTACATTCGCTTAGCAGGCGAACGCCTTCGTCCACTCGGCCATCTCTCCACTCTGCGATGCATCCTTCAATAAACCACCTTCGTTCGCACCGCGGTCGCAACATTCTAACAACACTTGGCAGGTAAGAGTCAAGTCCTGTGATGCTTTGCTGCTTGCAATCCCGATTTTTGTAACTTAGAGTGGATACATATTTCGAATATTGCCCCTTAACCTGTTAACTTAGAACGGAAAACTATGGATCAGAAAACTGAAGAACGGATCATATCGAGACGAAAAGATGACTTCTTTTATATGGGTCTCTTATCCGCACTCGTGCTTTATATCATTCTCGCATCCGGATGCGCTTCATGGCTGGGTAAAACGGAAAAGGAGATCCCCTGTAAGGTTGCTCCGGAAGGCATTGCGGGTCTCTATGGTGCCAAGCTCACCGCAGCAAACACCCCGGATAGAATGATCCGCTTGAAGCTCTCTCCTGACTTTCGTTCGGAATTACTCACCGATAACCTGGATGACAAGCCCGCCATTATCGAAACCGGACAATGGGAATGCAATGACGGCTTAAAGGTGACGGTTACACTTACCGGACGGAAGGACCTTGCCTATGAGAAGCCTCAAGTCCTCATCTTTACTCTTGATGCGGATATCCTCACTGGTGTTACGTACAACCGCGGTATCTGGGGAGATGAAGTCCCGCACCTGGCCCGGAATCCGGCAGCCGCCGGTACCGTCTGGCGGCTTGTGCAGATCCAGTATGCAAACAACACGGCCGTGGTCCCTTTAGACCCATTGAAATACATCCTCATCCTGTCTCAGGACGGTACGGTGACGGTGCATGCGGACTGCAACCGGGGTATGGGGAGATATCTCTTGGCCGGCGAATCGCTTGCTATGCGCAAACTTGCTTATACCCATATGATCTGCCTGGATAACTCTTTGTTCGACCAATACACCAAGGCCCTTGAGTCTGCTGAATCATGCATGGTTAAAGACGGCAATCTCTTCATCATGCTTC
>JBEKLI010000097.1:0-6832 GCA_050010275.1 Desulfomonilia bacterium
ATTGCGAGGAGAAGCGGCATCCATATCTGGGAGGAGGACCGCGGTCGCTTCGGCAACAACCCCTATGAAGAGGATCTGTTCAAGCATATCGATGTTTCCTGGACGTGTGATAAAAAACCCGGGGCATACTTCTCATCAGAGAGATACCAGCACCTGGCCAAGATCATTGACGAGTGGGCCATCTCCGACCCCAGGCTGCTGGACTACTTCGGAGGAAAATCCCTCATGTCCCAGTCTCATGGCGAATCATTCATGGCGTTCTTCCGGTCACGCTATAAAATCGAAGGGCTCTACTTCATGGATGAACCCGAGACGGCACTCTCCCCTCGCAGACAGATCGAGTTCGTGCAGCTTCTTTCCAGCCAAAGCCGCGACGGCCATGCCCAGTTCATCGTTGCAACACACTCGCCCATCCTTCTGAGCTGCCCTGGCGCTACTATCGTGTCATTCGATCATCATACGTTAAAGATGGTTCCTTACGAAAACACGGATTATTATCTCATCTACCGTGACTTCCTGCTCCACCGGGAGCAATATCTGGCAGAATGCATCGAGGGTGAACATAAATAGGATATGTGCATAAATCGTCATGGATCACAGAATCACAAGTCAGGAGGATCTTTATGCCTATGGAAGATCGTGACATAATGGCCTTTGCGAGAACACGGCTTCGAGGGAATTGGGGCGTGCCTGTTGCAACCTTTCTGGTATACCTGGTGATAACGTTCGGTCTGGGTTTAATACCCGTCATTGGGTGGATAGGCGGTTTCATAATCGCGGGTCCGCTCCTTGTCGGCTTGCATATCTTTGCACTTTCCATAGTCCGTAACAAAGAAGCAAATACAGGGCAACTCTTTGATGGATTTCCTTTCTTTGCGAACGGCCTTGTCGCCTACATCCTGGCCATAGTATTTACCTGTCTCTGGACCCTATTGCTCATAGTGCCGGGCATCATGGCCGCTTTATCGTATTCCATGACATTCTTTATCCTCGCCGATAATATGCAACTTGACGGTCTTGAAGCAATCCGCAGAAGCAAAGCCATGATGTACGGGCACAGGTGGAGGCTATCCTGCCTGTTGGGCAGATTCACCGGCTGGATACTATTGGGTATATTTACCCTTGGGATAGGTTTCCTCTGGATCGGGCCATACCTTATGGTAAGCGTTGCGAAATTCTATGAAGATATGCATGTCCCTGAACAATCGTCTGCACAAAGAGTCCCGGGATTAGCCCCGATCACCTGACTAATAAGACTTTATGGGCAATTGTTCACTTTACTCCCACATATACAAGATCGTGAAACATATTCCAAAAGGCAAGGTCGCAACATACGGTCAGATTGTACGATTGGCCGGTATACCCGGCCATGCCCGTCAGGTCGGTTATGCACTGCACAGCCTCCCCGACAATTCAAAGGTTCCGTGGCATAGGGTGATTAATCAGAAAGGCCGGATCAGTCTTGATTCCGCAAGATCTTTCCAACATGACCTATTGGAATCAGAAGGTATTTCATTTGATAAGAATGACGCAATTGATTTAAAAAAATACCAATGGACAGATTGATAATACAAAGGGGGCAGTGACGTTGCCGGGTCATTCAGATAAATATGTCACTATAGCAACTTACATCGGCGCTTGGGAGGCCCACCTGGCCCGGACAAAGCTGGAATCTGAAGGCATATACGCCCATGTCCTTGATGATCAGACCGCGAGCATAAACTGGATCTATTCAAGCTCCCAAGCCGGCGTGAGACTGCAAGTAAGAGAAGAAGACAGCGAAAGAGCAATTCATCTCTTGGAGACAACTACGAAGGAAGAGCCTGCCGTACAACAGGAATGTTCGGCCCTTGATATGACTGCGCCTCTGTGTCCTGCATGCGGCAGTTCAAACATCAGTCGTGCGAGGTTTTCTTCGCCTGTGAAGGTTCTTTCATTTTTACTGTTTGGCCTTCCTTTTCTTCTCAATCGCAAGCTGGTTGTATGCATGAATTGCGGCAGGAAATGGAGACAGACACCGGGCCGGTTTTGAAATAAAGCCGTCCCTTCAGGAAACTCTTGAGCATGAATTCCGACCCCATGGGCCGAGTCGTGGAAAATGAGATGTATTATGAAATGTATAAATTGTATAAATTAAGATTTGATCTTACAAAATATTTTCGATGATACCTTGTATATTGTATAAATTGAGGTGTCCAACCATGTATACCTTATAGAAATCTATAGCCTGTCTTCCAGATTCCCGAGTAGAGATTTTCAATAGAAACCTTCAAAAGGTGAAAATCGTCACAGATGGCACATAATCTATACTCGTCGATGATGCAGATAGAGTAACGATTACTATAAGAGATCATCTTTCTGGCATCAAAAGCAGGGGATTTCATAATGCAGCCTTGTTTGGAACAATTTGATGATTACTATACGTAAGGTTCCAATAAAAAGGACTCTATGGAATTTCTCGTGTCGTCCTTGACAGGAGAGGAGATGACTTACGAAATCCTATGGTGAAATTTATTTTTGCATCTGGCTGATAAATACCCCGGAAGTACCTGAGAAGAGTGATGTGGAAACATAATGAGAGGTCGATATTTTTTTATATCTTTTTTTATAACCCTACTTGTTTTACCTACATATGCTTACAGCCAAAGCCAAACAGATAGTAAAATACAAATAGAAACAGTTGAAAGAGCAAACTCAACACAAACCCCATTTACAATTCAAATTCCTGCATCAAACAAAAGTGATATTGATCATTGCACAATCTTTAATAGCTACAGAAAGTTTGGTCAATATACTGCAAGCTATCAACCCACAATAATTGGAGAAGATGAACCTTCAAAAGGTACTTCAGAGAGTGATAATCCTTCCAGGCAATTTATTTTAAAAGATCATACCGTAGGACAAGATGCTGTTGATGTGCTGAAGCTTGCTGGAACAGGATTTTTGAACCAATTTACAAATTGGGATTCTGTACTTCTTATTGGGGCCACAGGCGGAATAACCTATATGCTTTCCATTAATGAAATGCACCAGCAACAAGTTATTCAAAAAGCCAATATTATGGGCTCACGTGGACAAAAGGTTGGCGACATTACGGGGTTAATACTTAATATCCCAGTTTTCCAAGTTGGTGGCTACTTTTTGGGTCGTGCAACAAATAATGAAAAATTGACTCAGTTTTCCATGGATGTTACGGCAACATATGTACTTACAATTCTTGAAGTTGGAGCCATCTCTCAAATACCATTTCACCAAAGACCTAATGTAGCAAGGGGCCAGGAGGATGAAGGTGGGGGCATCAATAACGTATTCAGGGGAGCTTCTTCTTTCCCTAGTGGACACATAGTAGGAGTATCAGTCTTAATGTTCAAGAGTTGGGAATACTACGGCTGGAGTGCGGGAATTCCTGCAACAATTGCAACAGCCCTAATTGGATACTCAAGGGTTGAAGCTGGGGAACACTACCTAACAGACATATTTGGAGCCGTTGCCCTGTCAGGTATTGCTTCGCTTTCAACCTCAAGAAAATTTGATATAGTAACCAGGGGAATAACCACTCCTGATGGTGGTAGATTATTTGTAAAACCCGTTATAGGCACCAATACTTGGGGTGTTTCAGTCATCAGAACCTTCTAATGGTGTTTTTAGCGAAATGGCGGTTTGTTGAGCCAATTAAAGATATAAATTGGAATCAACATATAGAGTCGCTTCTCTGCGGTAAATGTATTAAACGCCCATCTTTTACAAGCAGTTTTTATCTCGGTCGATCACCCCACTTGTCAAGGGGTGGTCTAATTTTCATTTACTTTAAATCCTCTCACTCCCCGGCCAGTTCTCCGAGGTCATCCAGGATTGTCTTGGAATACAGTTCATTATAAATTACCGGGGCCAGGTGCGTGCCGGGCAGCACCCTTAAGGTGATACAGCCGGGAGTACCTATGATGTCGGAATAAAAGGTCTGGCTGAAGCGTTTGAGATCATCTTCGGTGACATTATCCGGGTCTTTGATGCCAAGTTGCCGCTGGGGACTCATGCAGGAATCATCACGGCCAAAGATAACTGCAATGTGTTCAAGCTGGGATGCTGCAAAGGTGGTGCTGTCGCAATATATGCTGCAATCGTGGATATCCTTGAAAATACGCAAGAGCTTCCCTGGCTGGAGGTTGACGGCTGCCGCAGTGATAGATCGGAAGAAATCACCGGTTAATCCCTTGGTGCAACCCCAGGCAGCCGCCATGGTCTGCCTGGCATGGCCGCTCATCTTCATGGTTATCCTTACGCTTTCAAGGGCAAACCTTCCGGTGAGGCCCCAGGAGCCCCAGTGTTCATATCCGGCAGGGCAGACCTGTCCCAGGGAACAAACCGATAAGGGATAGGCATGGGCGAAGCGCCGCGCCAGAATACCACCATGGGACCACCCGATTGATATGATCTGGGTGCCTGTGTTGTCATTTTCAGGGGCCATGTTCAAACCGTTGACAGCCACAGGCATGCTGGTGATTGGCGCGAACCCTCTTACAGTAATGCCTTCACGTGCGAGCATGAAGCGTACCATCTCCATAAGGATGACATCCTTACCCTTGTCGCCACGGAAAGAGGCCTTGGCGCCATACGGGGTGTCGCATACGGGTATGATCACTATGCCGGATCTGCTTAAAAGGGCAAGCCTGCTGGTAAACTCATATGCATCATCGGGTCTCTGGGCATGCCCCTGGAAGAAAACAATGACCGGCCCTGCAGGATAACCCCGCTCAATATCAGCAGCCTTTTCTTCGTTCGAGCGGGCGTCAATGAACAGGCAGAAGCCTTTGATAGTCTCATCATTGAAGCCCACAGACAAGGTTTCCACTTCAGTGCTTGACGGCACTGACCTCTCAGATGCATTGCCCGAAACAGGAACAGTGCATGCAGCAAGGATAATTAGCAGGATAACCTTCATCATACGCATAACAAAAGCAACTTGGAGACTATAGCGAATTTTCTAATAATGCGCAAAGGGATTCACCACGCCATACGGGTAACCTCATTTTAATGTTGATCATTTTGGACATTTGAATAAAGTGAAGATTAGGTGATGATTATGCCATGATCGTCGGTTTGCCCATATTGATGATTACTTCGATAAGATTGGTGGTTTAAACATGCCCCAAAATCGATGATCTCCTGATGAGAGTTACACTTTCTGGCTCCAAACTCAGAGTATAACGATTGGCGCGAAATATTTACTTCCTATTCAATGCAGAAAAATATGTAAGATCTTATTTGAGCTTGTATTCCTTATCTGCGGGGGTCAGAGTGCAGCTAATATATATGAAAAGATCTTTACAATATCAGTACAAAGGCCTGATGGCTTACCAGTGCCTGGTAGATCTCAACCCGGTCTTGTTCATTCATTACCATGATGTCTAAGTTCATGCAGTGGTACTTCTTGTGTATGCTGCTGCGCGAGAGGGTTAAGGTGTAATCAGAGCCGGTGATGGTCCGGACGACGGCCTCGCGCATTTTCTCCTGATCCGTGCCGAAAAGCTTGTAGATCCATCTGCAAGGATAGTGTATCTCCGGTTTTCCCTTTAAATAGGTAAACATAGTTATCGTTACTTAGCAGCAGGGAGTACCCGGGGCAACGATATTTATAAAGCAATCATTTCTGATACATCTTCTCAATCCTGTCCTTGTACTTTTCCAGGACCACCTTTCTCTTCACCTTCATGGTAGGTGTCAGCTCACCGGTCTCTTCACTGAAGGGGGCATCCAGCAAATCGAAATAATTGACCTGTTGGTAATGCGCCAAGGTGGCATTCACCGTATCCACCTCAGCCTGAATGAGGGCGCGGATCTTATCTTTACTCACAAGGTCGCTGTTGTCCGTAAAGCCTATCCCGTTCTTCTTGGCATAGCGCGACAGACTGTTAAAGTCAGGGACAATGATGGCGGTGAGATACTTCCTGCCGTCACCCACAAGGCAGACCTGTTCGATATATGACCTTGCCTGAAGGGCCACCTCGATAGGATGCGGCGCAATGTTCTTGCCGCCCGAGCTCACAAACAGGTCTTTCTTTCGGTCCGTGATGATGAGAAAGCCTTCTTCATCAAAACGGCCGATATCGCCGGTCCTGAACCAACCATCCTCAGTGATGGCTGCCCGTGTGGCGTCTTCCATGTTCCAGTATCCCTTAAAGACCTGGGGCCCTCTCACCAGGATCTCGCCGTCTTCGTCGATCTTCTCTTCTGTCCAGGCCACGGGTCTTCCCACAGTGCCGGGCTTCACCCTGAGTTTATAGAGTATGGTGGAGTAGCAGAATCCGAGCTTGGCGGCAGAGATGGGGTTTGCATGGGGGGAGATCCCCTGAGCCTGTTTGACGACCATGAGATCCAGAACCGTATCCATGACCTTGTCGAAAAACCACTGATAGAGTTTCCCATGTTTCCCTGAATCAATGATCTCCGGTTCATTGAAATTGATCACCGGGCTGGTCTCTGTAAGTCCATATCCTTCGTTTAATTGGATATTCAGAGACCTGAAGAATACACACACCTCTTTTGAGAGTTTGCCCCCGCCGGACAGCGCCATAACGAGCCTGTCCATGCCCATCATCTTTTTCATGCGGTCGAACACGAGCATGTTGGCTATCCCGAACCCTATAAGATCTAACTGGGATATCCTTTTTCCTGTTGCCATGGCATCGGTGTAGATTTCACCCTTCCTGACGGCCCATTTGAACAGCTTTTGATAGACCTGCTTCTGCTTGGCTATAACCGCATTGATGGTCTCATAGGTCTTCTCGTAAAACATGGGGATGGAAGTAATGACGTTCGGCCTGACCTCCAGCAG
>JBEKLI010000098.1:0-6762 GCA_050010275.1 Desulfomonilia bacterium
TAATGTTTAGGTTTTATGGTCTGTCTTTTCAGATGCATACATGCAAATGATGGCATCGTTTGCAGTCCTTCCGTCTCGATACAAATTTCTTTACGCATCATTTAAGCGATGCGAGGGCCTCCTTTATCCTATCCAGCCCCTTGATAATATTTTCTTCAGATGTGGCAAATGAAAACCTCACATGGTTTGGAGCGCCGAATTCACCGCCCGGAACGAGCGCCACTAACGCCTTTTCGATCAGATATTCCGAGAAGGCGGTTGAATTGCCGAACCGGTCCATATAACCGTTTATTGAGGGGAAGGCATAGAAGGTCCCGTTCGGAGGTATAACATCAATCCCGGGGATCTCTCGGAGCTTGGTAACGATAAGGTCTCTTCGTTTTTCGAATATCCGCCTTCTCTCATCCACGATCGAGTTGATCCGGCCGTTGGTTAAAGAGGTAATGGCGCCTTCCTGGGCAAAGCTGGTCGGATTTGATGTACTCTGGCTCTGAAGTCTTTCCATGGCCTTGATGACCTTGCTGTCACCTATACAGTAACCTATGCGCCACCCGGTCATGGCATAGGTCTTGGAGGACCCATCGATGATGAATGTCCTTCCGGCAACCTCGGGTGATATCATGGCAGGGCTGAAGAATGAGAGTCCGTTGAAAATGATCTTGCGATAAATATCATCAGAGATGATGATGATATCATGCTTTACACACAACTCGGCAATCTTTTCCAGCTCGTTTTTTTCAATGACCATGCCGGTAGGGTTCGAGGGTGAATTGATAATGATGCCTTTCGTGCGCTTGGTGATCGCCTCTGCTACCATGTCGGCATGGAGTTTCATGCCGGTGGGCCTGGTGTCGATGATCACAGGGGTTGCGCCGGTCATCTCAACCATAGGTGGGTACGATACCCAGTACGGTCCGGGACAGATCACCTCATCCCCACCTTCAAACAGGGTAAGAAAGAGGTTGTACAGGCTGTGCTTTGCACCGCAAGAGACGATGACATTCTCAGGAGACACCCTAAGCCCGTAATCCTCATTGATGTTTGCGCAGACAGCCTCCTTGAGTTTGGGTGTGCCGCCCACAGGTGTGTACTTCGTTCTTCCCCGGGCCAAGGCTTCAATAGCTGAATTTTTTATATTCTCAGGGGTATCGAAATCCGGTTCACCTGCAGTAAATCCGATGACATCCTTGCCTAAAGCCTTGAGCTCATTGACCTTGGCGGTCAAGGCCAGAGTCGGTGATCCCGGGATCTTGGATACGAGCCTCGATATCTTCATAGAAAAACCTCCCTACGGATGCTGTCTATTATTTATGTTGGGGGAACTTCTCAAGGAGTTTCTCCAGGGCAGGCTGCGGAACCAGGCCCTCGACCGATCCGCCTGCTGCGGCTGTTGCCTTGACAATGGTGGAGCTGACAAAGAGGTGGTTGTAGTCTGTCATTAGGAAAAATGTCTCTGCCTCTTCACTCAGCCTCCTGTTCATGAGGGCGAGCTGCATCTCCAGTTCGAAATCCGAGATGACCCTGAGGCCACGCAGGATGGCACAGGCACCAACCTTCTTGAGGTAGTCGACAATCAGACCTTCGAATGAATCTACCTCTATCCGTGGATTTCCCTCTACGGATTTTGTAATCATCTCGATTTTTTCATCCGTGGTGAACAGATCCTGCTTCAGGGGGTTATGGCCCACTGCGATGATCACTTTGTCGAACACACACAGGCCTCGGCGCACGATATCGAGGTGGCCTTGGGTGATGGGGTCAAAGGAGCCGGGGCAGACAGCGATTTTTTCCCTCTTCATTGCTCACTCCTGATAAAATATGAGATTGTAGTGTCCCCATATCGTTTCGATTTCCATACAGCCAAGGGGACCTCCTCTCTGATTGAGTGTTCCACCACCAATATCCCTCCAATGTTGAGGAGGTTATATACATGAGGCGCCAATTGTGAGGCAAGATCTTTATGGTAAGGAGGGTCCATGAATATCAGGTCAAAGGATGCGGGGCATTTATTGGTATAGGTTCGGACATCCGACTTGATGATGATCGAGCTCTGCTGCGCACCTATGGTCTCTATGTTTCGCTCGATGACCTTGATGCATTCCTGCGATTTCTCAACAAAGGTGACCTGGGATGCACCCCTGCTTATGGCCTCAATCCCGAGGCTGCCGCTTCCTGCAAAAAGATCCAGGACAACAGAATCCTTAAGGTCATGGACCAGTGTTGAGAATATCGCTTCTTTTACGCGATCGGTCGTGGGCCGCACGCGGGAAGCAGGACAATCAAGACGAATTGAACGGTATCTGCCGCCGCATATCCTGATAGACATGGATGCACGATAGGGGAGAATAGTTAAGAGGTCAACACAACATCAAAAAGAACGTGCTGCAATTTTTCTCTCGTGATAAGGATACCGGCTCCCCTAAGGGGTTTCCATCTCGTGCGTGATCTTTTGAACAGCCCCTACAGGGTCCGGTGAGTCACTGATGGGCCTGCCTATCACCAGAAGATCAGCCCCTGCCTGCAGGGCGGAACTTGGCGTGGCAATACGCTTCTGATCCCCTTTCTGCGACCAGCCGGGCCTTATCCCCGGGGTGATGAGCATGAGGGCCCTTGGAACGTTCGAGCGGATATGGGCGAGATCCTCTGCAGAGCAGACCAGGCCGTCAGTACCACAGGAGGCTGCAAACCGTGCAAGATGTTCCACCTGCTCGGAAGGGGCCTTGTCTATCCCGATCTCTTTGAGATCTTCACCGCTTAATGAGGTAAGGACACTTACCCCCACAATCTTTGGTCTGTCGATGCCGAAAGCCTGTGACTCATCTTGAGCAGCCGTCAGTGCGGCAGTTACCATGGCCCTTCCGCCGGAGAGATGGATTGTCATCATGTCCGCTCCCGTTCTTACCGCCGACTTGACGGCACCGGCAACGGTGTTCGGAATGTCATGGAGCTTGAGGTCGAGGAAGCACTTGATACCGCTGTCCTTCACGAGCTTCACAACATCCGGACCGACGGCGGTGAAGAGTTCAAGACCTACCTTAAACCATCCGACATGCCCCATAAGGGTGCGGATCCAATGCCTGGCAGAGTCCATGTCGCCGACATCCAGCGCGAAGATTAGGCGATTGTTCTGAGCCATTTAAGTTCTCCGATAACCACCTCTTTTGAGGATCTATAGGCCTTCATGATCGTGGAGATGTCCTCAATTGTCCTCTTCAGGGAATCATTTACCACAAGATAGTCATACATGTCCCAATACTTAAGCTCTTTCTTTGCATTCTCGAGTCTGAGCTTTACTGCCTGGGGTTCTTCCGTTCCCCGGCCGCTCAGGCGCTTTGCAAGCTCCTCCATGTCCGGGGGAATGATGAATATGAAGCATCCGGGTGATCCCTTTTCTTTCGCCTGCATAACCCCCTGCACGTCGATATCAAAGAGGATGTTGGACCCAACGTGTTCTTTTGATTCGATCCATTGCAAAGATGTACCGTAGAGATGGTCATGCACGTTAGCCCATTCCAGGAATGAATTCGTCTTGATCATTTCTTCAAATGATTCCCTGGAAACAAAGAAATAATCGAAGCCATCCCTCTCACCTGTCCTGGGAGGACGGGTCGTGTAGGAAACTGAGAGTACCATATCAGGATTCGTTGTAAGTATTTCTTTGATGATAGTTGATTTTCCAACACCGGAAGGACCGGAGATGAAAATCCTCACTGCTACTCCTTCAGTGCAATATTCTCTTTCTGGCCACCCCCGTCGTAAAGGCGGTTTGAGATTGTTTCTGCCTGGATCGCACTCAGAATAACATGGGAACTATCGGTAATAATGATAGATCTCGTCTTCCTTCCCTGGGTTGCGTCGATCAGTTGACCTCTCTCCTTGGCTTCTTCTCTGAGGCGTTTCATTGGAGAAGATGACGGATTAACAATTGCAATGATTCTTGATGCTACAACCCCATTGTTAAAGCCGATATTGAGAAGTCTGGTGTCAAGTTTGCCCATACCCGCTCTCCTTTCTCCCTCAACCATTTACTATTCAATATTTTGAACCTGTTCTCTGATCTTTTCCATTTCCGTCTTTGCATCAATCACGATGCGGCTCAAGGCATTGATCTGGCTCTTCGACCCGATAGTGTTTATCTCCCGGTTGATCTCCTGAAGGATGAAATCAGTGTGTCTGCCGATAGAACCTGTCTGGGTAGTGATCGTCTCCTCAAGCACACGTGTATGGCTGTTCAGCCGCACCAATTCTTCGGTGATATCGCTTTTATCTGCCAGTAACGCCACTTCCTGCTCCAGACGAACCTCATCAATCATACTTGACTTGTCTGAGAGAAGTGCGTTTAAATTGGCATGCAGCCTGTCTTTATATACGTTTGTCATATCTGATGCAAGTTTTTTCATAGACTCGGCCATTTCAAGCAAGTGCTCGACCCGGGAGTGAATATCTTTTGTTAAGTTTATTCCTTCATTCTCTCGTGCCTTTGAGAATGATTCAAGTGCCTCTCTGAGCGTCTGAGCGATGAGGGGCAATGGATCTTCAATCCGATCCGGTCCCTCGCTGAAAATCCCCGGAATGAGGAGGACATCGCGGAAGGTCACCTCACCTCCAAAGGTCTTCGCCATGGTGCGGAGGTCTTCATAGTAGGCCTTTGCCAACTCCCAGTTGATGGCCATTTTCTCCTGGGCATTGCCGGTAGCGCTTTTCGTGACCGTTACGTCCACCTTGCCTCTGTGGACCGCCTCAGAAACCATATCCCGAACCGGTATTTCAAAGGCTGAAAGGTCTTTGGGCATCTTTACCCGTATATCCTTGTACCGATGGTTGACCCCCTTGATCTCCACATGATATCCGTGGACATCGGCCTGACCGAATCCTGTCATGCTTCTTGGCATCTCAGCCTCCGCCTATATGTCTCCCTGAGGTTGTTGAAGATCCCGATGAGTTCATCAGACCCATAATCAGGGTAGGTCCATTCCAGTCTCCGGTAAGATTCCCCCCGGTATATGAGGGTGGTCTCAGCCCATATGCCTTTGCCGAGATAGATACGGTGGATGTAGGGTTTTGTCGTGGCAAGGCATATATTCTCCAAGGTGATGAGTCCCGGGTCGAGGTTAATCCTTCTTTTGCCTTCTTCAAGAAAATCGTTTTCCATCTTATTTGATTTCCATTTTATCTCGGGCAGGGAGTCTCTCTCCACGAGCTCAGAAAATGCAAGGATAAGCCGAGAAAGGGGAGACCCCATCTCCTTGCAGTAATAATCAGTGTAGGTAAAAGGCATGGCTTCGGTAGTCACGATGGTCTGGCCGAATTGCTCTTTCAGTAATGAAAGAGCCTTATGCACAGGCGACTTCTCATTATTATAGATCATGCTGCAAAAAAGCATGACTCTTTCAGGGAAGGACACCTTACCCACCGATCTCCTCCATGCACACCTGAGAGAGTTTCTCCCAGGGCACGCTCGCGGCACCGACCTGTGCTACTACAAGTCCTGCCGCAACGTTGGCGATGATGGCAGCTTCCTTTGGAGTGGCGCCTGATGCCAGTGCCAGGGTGAAACACGCAATAACGGTATCACCTGCGCCGGTGACATCGAATACCGCCTTGGCGGTGGTAGGGATATCAGTGGGATCACTATCCTCGGCAAACAGACTCATCCCATGTTCGCCCCTGGTCACCAGGATCATGTTGCAGTTAAGCATGTCCTTAACCTTCCGCGCGGCCTGGATGATGTGATCGTAATCCTCGATCTTAATGCCCGCCCCAAAGCTCAGTTCTTTGATATTCGGGGTGATGACGCTCACATTCTTATAATGGGAAAAATTTCTTTCCTTGGGATCTACGCAAACCGTGATGCCGTGAGCGCGGGCAAGGGGAACTACCTGGTTTATAAGTTTTTTGCTCACCATCCCCTTGCCATAGTCGGAGATGATGAGTGCATCGATCTTTTTCAGACGATCCCGGTATGAGAAGACTATTTTTTTCAGCATGGCATCCGTGATTAAAGATGTATTTTCCTTGTCGATCCTGGCCACCTGCTGGGTGTGTGCAATGATCCGGGTCTTTACCGTAGTGCCCCGTTTGTGGTCGGTGAAGATCGAATCGGTTGAAATCTTCAGGTCTGTAAGGATACCTTCGAGGATATCGCCTTGGCGGTCATTGCCTTTTACTGCAATGATGATTACCTGCGCCCCTAGGCCCAATAGGTTGTTCGCAACGTTTCCGGCCCCGCCGAGCTTAAAGAGTTCGCTTTGTACCTCTACCACGGGGACCGGGGCCTCGGGTGAGATGCGTTCCACTTTACCCCAGATGTATTCATCCAGCATGAGATCGCCGATGACCATGATGTTCTTCGACTTCATGGCATCGAAGATAAGGTTGAGCCTTTTTTTAGGAATCTTCAGCATAACCTAACTACCTGAGCCCGAAGACTCATTGTCAAGGAAGAGGGCATTTACAAAGCTTTTCGCATGAAACGGCTGGAGATCGTCCATATCCTCGCCGATACCGATGAATCGTATGGGTATCTCGAACTCATTGGCAATACCCACGATCACGCCTCCCTTGGATGATCCATCCAGTTTGGTCAGAGCAATGCCGGTAACCTTAAGGGCATTGTTGAACTGCCTTGTTTGCTCGATGGTGTTCTGGCCGATGGTGGCGTCAAGCACAAGGAGGATCTCATGGGGTGCGCCTTCGTATTTCTTTCCAAGAACCCTCTGTGTCTTCTTCAATTCCTCCATGAGATTCTCTTTGGTATGGAGC
>JBEKLI010000099.1:0-6722 GCA_050010275.1 Desulfomonilia bacterium
CCGCCGATGATACGTTCCACCGCCTCCTGGAACTCGCTCATACCCACGAGCTTCTTGTTCCGCCTGACCGCGAGCAGCGCCGCCTCATTCGCGAGGTTCGCCAGGTCGGCGCCTACCATGCCGGGTGTCATGGCAGCGAGCTTCTCAACATCGACATCGGGTTCGGTTTTGACATTCCTCAGGTGAACCTTGAGGATATCCGCCCTGCCGACCTTGTCGGGACGATCCACGAGGATATGGCGGTCAAACCTTCCCGGCCTGAGCAATGCAGGGTCCAGGATCTCGGGCCGGTTGGTGGCCGCCATGAGGATGACCCCCACCTTTGAGTCGAAACCGTCCATCTCCACCAGGAGCTGATTGAGGGTCTGCTCGCGCTCGTCATGGCCACCCATGACGCCGCCGAGCCCCCGCGCCTTGCCCAGTGCATCGAGCTCATCGATGAAGATGATGCAGGGGGCCTTCTCCTTGGCCTGGACGAAGAGGTCCCTCACCCGGGCGGCGCCAAGTCCCACGAACATCTCCACGAAGTCGGACCCGCTCATGCTGAAAAACGGCACACCGCTTTCCCCGGCCACGGCCTTTGCCAGCAGGGTCTTGCCGGTGCCCGGAGGCCCCACTAAAAGGATACCCTTGGGGATCTTGCCCCCGAGCTCGCCGAACTTCCCAGGGTTCTTGAGGAAGTCGATCACCTCCACGAGCTCCTGCTTCGCCTCATCCACGCCCGCCACATCGGTGAACCTCACATTGAGCTCGTTTTCCATATAGATCTTGGCCTTGTTCTTGCCGAGCGACATGAAACCGGGCTGCTGGCCCGCCATGCGCTTCATGAAAAGGTACCAGATCCCGATGAACAGGAAGATAGGCAGCACCCAGGAGATGATGTCCCTCAGGAAGGTGGACTCGATCTCGCCTTTGAATGTGACGCCATACTGTTCCAGGGTCTTCGAGAGCTCCTGGTCGACGCGCACGGTTTTAAATTCTTCAGCCTTTCCCTGAGCGTCCTTCATTTTCCCCTGGATCTTGTCCTGAGAGACGGCGATCTCGGTGACCTTGCCTGTCTTGAGCAGCATCATGAACTGGCTGTAGGGGATGGTCTTCACTGCAAACATCGATGCTATGTAGCTCTGGATGATAAGCACCACCCAGACCCCGATCAGGATATAAAAAACAGAAAACTTATGCTGTTTCTCCAACTAGGGTCCTCCCCTTCATCTATGGCTTAAAAGCGAAGTGAATATTACTATAGTTAAGTTCGCCGCTATTGTACTGCAAGAGGGCATGATCTGCAAACATTTGAGAACCGGTCAATCGGTGAACAGTGAGCAGATAAGAAGTGAATAGTGACTGGATCAATGGCGTTGAGACCTGGCTGAACCATTATCAACCATGGAATCATCTAAAAAATTCAGG
Source organism: Desulfomonilia bacterium (assembly GCA_050010275.1). Taxonomy (GTDB): domain Bacteria; phylum Desulfobacterota; class Desulfomonilia; order UBA1062; family UBA1062; genus MWEI01. The sequence continues at coordinate 1,411 of JBEKLI010000099.1, forward strand.
GGGGGTTAAAATATGTTTAAGAAAATCATGAAAGGATTAATAGCCATGCTGTTTGTTCTGACACTATCTACCGGGATCTCGGCTGATACAAAATATGAGTTGGCCACCTTCGCGGGGGGATGTTTCTGGTGTATGGTGCATCCCTTCGATAAACTCCCGGGGGTGAAAGAGGTTATCTCGGGATATACCGGGGGACATACCGTCAACCCCACCTATGAAGAAAACTCATCCGGGACAACGGGCCATGCCGAGGCCATCCAGGTGACCTATGATCCTGCAAAGATATCATATGCGGACCTGCTGGAGGTGTTCTGGCGGCAAATAGACCCGACCGATGCCGGAGGGCAGTTTGTGGACAGGGGAAACCAGTATAGAAGCGCCATCTTCTATCACAACGATGAACAGAAAAGGCTCGCAGAGGAGTCCAGGGATAGGCTCGCAAAGTCCGGCAGGTTCAAAAAGCCCATCGTAACCGAGATCGTTAAAGCGACCACGTTCTACAAGGCCGAGGAATACCACCAATATTACTACAAGAAGAACCCCATCAGGTATAAGTACTACCGGTTCAATTCAGGCCGTGACAAGTTCCTTGACCAGGTCTGGGGGAAAGACAGGGATTATGTGCCTGCAAAGGCCAGCACAGGTTCGTTCACCAAGCCGAGTGCGGAGATCCTGAAAAAGAAGCTCACGCCAATACAGTTCAAGGTCACCCAGAAAGAGGGAACGGAACCGCCCTTTGACAATGCCTACTGGAACAACAAGCACGAGGGCATCTATGTGGATGTGGTCTCCGGAGAGCCGCTGTTCAGCTCCAAGGACAAGTACGATTCGGGCACTGGCTGGCCGAGCTTCATCCGGCCTCTGGAGCCCGGTAATATCGTGGAGAAGCAGGACAGGGGCTTATTCACGGTAAGGACAGAGGTAAGGAGCAAGCATGCCGATTCTCATCTCGGCCACGTCTTCAATGACGGCCCACCCCCTACGGGGCTGCGCTACTGCATGAACTCGGCCGCCCTGCGCTTCATCCCCAAGGAGGACCTGGGAAAGGAAGGCTATACTCAATACCTCAAGCTCTTCGAGAAGTGAATGTCGGTAAAGGTGTTCATCCGGTTGTAGAGGGTCTTTCTTTTTATCATGCAATAGGCTATTCCATTTATATACACGGATGGAATCGGGATTTCTCCGTATAAGTACCTTCAAAACTTTCGCGGGCAGAAATGGGCGAGACTGCATTAAACATCCTTATTGTTGACGATGAGCTGAACATCCGCAAGACCCTGACGGTCTTTCTCGAGACCGAAGGGCATAGGGTTGTTGCCGTCAGTAATTTCCAGGATGCCGTTTCAGAGAACTCACGGCATTCTTTTGATATGGCCTTTGTGGACCTGAGACTCGGGACCCAAAGCGGCCTCGACCTCATTCCTGTGCTGCTGGCTGCTTCACCCTGGCTCAAGATCGTGGTGATAACAGCCTATGCATCGATCGATACGGCCGTGGAGGCGATTAAGCGAGGTGCAACGGATTATATCCCCAAACCCTTCACCCCTGCCCAGGTAAAACTGGCCGTTCAAAAGACAGCAGAGGTGCGTTCGCTTGAGCAGCATGTTGATGCCCTCCGGACGGATCTGCATCGAATCAATCCGGAGATGGAATTCACCAGCTCAAGCCCTGTCATGCAGCGCACTATCGAGCTCGCCAGGCAGGTGGCATCGACCGACTCGATCATATTGTTGACCGGTGAAAACGGCACCGGTAAGAGCGTGCTCGCGCGCTCGATTCATGCCTGGAGCAGCCGATCCAACAAACCATTCGCCGAAATCTCATGCCCGAGCCTCGCACCGGAGCTCCTGGAGAGCGAGCTCTTCGGCCATGTCAAAGGGGCCTTTACCGGGGCAGTCAGGGACAATCCCGGGCGGATCGCCTCGTGTGAAGGCGGAACCCTTTTCCTCGACGAGATCGGCGATCTCCCCTTGTCCGTGCAACCCAAGCTCTTGAGGTTTATCCAGGAAAGGCAGTATGAGCGCCTGGGCGACCATGCCACACGGAAGGCGGACGTGAGACTGGTTACGGCCACGAACACCAACCTGGAGCAGGCCGTTAAGAACCACAGGTTTCGCGAAGACCTCTACTACCGGCTTAATGTGATCCCCATCGAGATCCCTCCGCTTCGTGAACGGTCTGAGGATATAGCCGCCCTTGCCGTACTGATGCTCTCCTTTTTTGCCCGCAACAACCACCGCCCCATGCAGCGCTTCACAGACAACGCAATGAATGCCCTGAAACGGCATGCCTGGCCGGGGAATATCCGCGAGCTCCGCAATGTCGTGGAAAGGGCTTCTATCCTGTGCCCCTACGAGCTCGTAGGGATCGAATTCCTCCCGGAGGCGCTTGAACCCGAAGAAGAATCCATAAAGCCCGGAGATCTCGTTTCCATCGAGAGGCTTGAAGAGATGCACATCCGCCGCGTCCTGGCTTCGACAAAATCCTTGCAGGAGGCTGCCGACATCCTCGGGGTCGATCAGGCAACGCTCTGGAGACGGCGGAAGCGATACAATATCTGAAATAACGCCTTGAAAAATGCAAGGCATCTATTATCCATATCCTTGCAGAATGCAACGAAGGTTTGTGCTCGTTGCAACTAACCCTTTGATATCTTTTGATCTTACTCATGGCACACAGATTGCCTACAAAAGGGAGGGAGGAGTGGACGGATGCTGAGCTTACGACAAAAGTTGCTGGTGGGGTTCGGAGGCCTTCTGCTCATTATCATTTTTCTCGGCGTGAAGAGCATCATCCAGGTCACGGACCTGGGCGGTGCCATCGATGCCATCCTCAGGGAGAATTACCGGAGCGTAATTGCATGCCAGGACATGAAAGAATCAATGGAGAAGATCGACGACGGCGCGCTGCTCGTGATCCTGGGGTTTAGAAAGGAAGGAATTGATGCCATCAATAAAAATACCCCGGATTTCGAGAAGGCACTCAGCATAGAACTGCACAACATAACGCTGCCCGGCGAGGGACAAAAGGCAAACCATCTCCGGAAACTCTATGTCCAACATAAATCCCTCATACAGAACCTGGAAGATCAGTCCCTATCCCCCGGCACCCTGCGCCGGATGTATCTGACGGATCTTAAGCGGCTCTACGGGGAGATCAGCGACACTGCGGATGAGATCCTCACCATGAACCAGAAGAACATGTACGATGAGAGCCAGCAGGCCCGGGCGAAGGCAGCAAAGGCCAGCCGGGATATGTATGCCCTTCTTCTCCTGGGGGCGGCCGTGTCCGGCTGCTATGTTTTCCTGATCGGCAAATGGATTCTCTGGCCGATTAAAAGACTTACCCAATCCGTGGACGAGATCAGGCGCGGAAACCTTGACCTCGTGGTGGAAAAGGGCGCCCGTGACGAGATAGGTCATCTCTCGGATGCATTCAATGAAATGACGGCCGGTCTCAGGGAGGTCCGCCGGAAAGATGAAGACAAGCTGGTCAGGATCCAGCAATCCACGCAGCAGACCTTCAACAGCCTTCCCAATGCAGTGGCCATGGTCGATCTGGACGGCAGGGTTGAAATAGCCACCGAGACGGCCTCAAAGATCTTCGGGCTCAAGCGCGGTGTTCAGGTTCAGGGCCTGCATGTCAAATGGATGAACGACCTTTTCAAGGAAGCCCTGGCAGGCGATTATACACAGGCTCTTAAGAGAAGCATCCCTATCATACAGCACTTTGTCAATGCCGAGGAACACTACTTCCAGCCGACGGCCGTACCAATCCTGAACAAATGGAAGCAGATGACGGGTGTCATCATGGTCCTGAACGACGTCACCTTTCAACTGGAACAGGATGAGATGAAAAGGGAGTTCATCTCCACGGTCTCGCATCAGTTGAAGACGCCGCTCACCTCGGTCCGCATGGCGCTGCACATCCTGCTCGAGGAAAAAATCGGCTCTCTGACGCCGAAGCAGGCCGACCTCCTGATCGCCGCCCGTGAAGACTCGGACCGGCTGAACGGGATTATCGAGAATCTGCTGGACATCAGCCGCATCGAATCCGGCAAGATGGAAATGGACATCAAGCCGGTCTCTCCCACTCAGCTCGTCCTCAAGGCCGCCGAGTCTTTCCGGAGCTCAGCCCATGACCACGGTGTGGACCTGGCCACAGAACTGCCGGACGATTTGCCTCATGTCTCTGCGGATACGATCCAGATCTCTCATGTCTTTGCCAACCTCATTTCGAATGCCCTGAAGTACACTGCATCCGGCGGTAAAATCACCGTCTCTGCCCAGGCCGACAGGGAGCAGGTCCGCTTCAAAGTAACGGATACCGGCCAAGGCATTGATGTCCAATACCTTCCCCGGGTGTTCGACCGGTTTTTCCGGGTACCCGGGCAGGAAATGAAGACAGGCACCGGCCTGGGCCTTGCGATAGTCAAGGAGATCGTCGAGGCACATGGGGGAACCGTGGGTGTTGAAAGTACCGTCGGCATGGGAAGCACCTTCTCCTTTACCCTTCCGAGATCGGATAGAATCAAGGTTCTCACGAGCGAAAAAGAGGAACAGACATGGTTGATGTGATCTTGATTGTATCCGCATTCTTTCGAGGATGGGTATTATCCTGATCTGAAAAAAGCATATCCGAACGGGAACATAAAATAAATGACCCCAGATAGAACCGATGCATTCTTACGAATGATCCGCCGGTCCCAACATGGACGGTTGAAGATATACCTTGGGTATGCCGCCGGTGTCGGGAAGACCTATGAGATGCTCCAGGAGGCACACCGGCTGAAGGCGGAAGGCATCGATGTGGTGGTCGGACTGGTCGAAACGCACGGCCGGGCGGGGACCGCCCAGCTCCTGGAAGGCCTTGAAATAATCCCCAGGCGGAAACAGGAATATCAAGGAATCATCCTGGAGGAAATGGATCTCGATGCCATTCTGAAACGCAAACCCGGGATCGTTCTCGTAGACGAACTTGCCCATACAAACGCCCCGGGCAGCCCGAACCCGAAACGATATCAGGATGTCCAGGATATCCTTGCCCAAGGGATTCATGTCATCACGACCTTAAATATTCAACACCTGGAGAGCCTCTATGATATCGTTGAGAGGGCTTCCGGAGTCAAAGTGCATGAGCGTCTTCCCGACTCTATCCTGACCGAGGCGGACCAGATCGTAAACGTCGACGTAACCACCGAAGACTTAAGCGACCGGTTGAAGGAGGGTAAGATATATCCCAAGGAAAGGGTCGAGACCGCCCTGGCGAACTTCTTCAAAAAGACGAATCTGACTCAACTCCGCGAACTTACG